>NZ_JAPEOR010000015.1 GCF_026341125.1 Streptomyces sp. NBC_01142 | reverse complement strand
GCAGGATGGCCGAGGAGAACCGCCTGCGCCCGCCGGTGGCCTCGTCGACGCGCTTGTCGTTCACCCTCAGGGCCTTCACCTCCATCGATCCGGCCGCGGTGGTGACCTTCCTCGGCTCGTGATAGCCGTTGCTGACCACCAGGCGGCGCCCGTGCTCGTCACGCTCATCAGTCAACTCAACTATATAGGCGTTGACTTCGGCCTCCAGGGCGGCAGCCAGCATCCGCCTCGCGCCCTCGCGGACGATGTCGTCGATCAGGGAACCGGTCTCGGTCGTTCCATCGGCATTCACTACGCTCAGCACGGGCGTGCCTTCCCAACCGACTGTGCAACGTCGGCCTACTCACCTTGCTCGAAGCCACAGAATCAGCCGCCGCATAGATCACGGCTGGCGAATCGCCCTTACTCAGGGATGACCAGCCCGTGGGCACGCAGCTGCGGCAGGCAGACCTTCAGGCAGGCTTCACCGAGGCGGCATCAGTACGCACGAGCAGGTCTTCGTGAAAGGGGAGACCGTTCGCGACGAAGGTCCACGGCCTCACTCCGTCACGCATGCGTTCCGCATCCGCCTTGAACAGCACCGTGAGCGCCTCCATGACACGCACCACGTCGACCAACGTTCCACCCCGCCCGTTCGAATAGACGGGCCACGCTACACGGCACAAATGCAGCCGACTTGACGGCATGCCAACGTGAGGTGTCTCTGAGCCTTCTCCGCCCTCACCTCATCACCCGGCGCCACCGCCCACTACCGGCGACGCCGTGACAACCACGGAGACTGGCACCCTGCTGCCCAGAGAACCTCTTCAACCGCATGATCGGTCAGCTCTACTACTGCCTTCAGAACCGCCGGTTGTTCGACGCAAGCACAGCCTTTCCGGCCGCACTCGCCCCTGCGGCTTGACGGCCAATGTGCTTGAGGTGTCTACGGAGCGATCATTCGCAATTCCTGATTGGCAGCCGAGTCGTCGTAGGACGTCGGGCGGCCAATCGAGGGAAGCCACAAGCGGCAGAACTTTGAAAGCCACACCCGACGCCCCTGGGCGGGCCAACCATACGAAGGGCTCGCCCGGTCCCGGAGAAGAACGAACCTTGACTGCCCTGGTCACCGCGATGCCACAGTTGCGTTCGGACTGCCGGACGGCTCCGCGGCATCGCGGGCACGGGACTCGAACTGTGCGGCGATGTTGTTCCACATGAAGCCGTCCCGTCACGCCGGCGTCTCGCCGATCTAGCCGCAGCGCCGCGAGGACCTGAGGTCCTCTCTATGGTCTCATTTCCTGTCCTGCGGACTCTTACTGCTGGTGCCACCTGTAGTACTGGTGGGAGGGATCGCAGACCGTCGTTTGCAGGAGGGTGCCGTTTCGCACGCTGGGCGTCGACAGACAGAGCCCGCTCGACACGTTCTGCCAGACCTGGTACCAACCTGAGGGCGGCCCGTTGGGGTTGTCCGCGAAGAAGACGCGCCACTGCTGGGTGGTCGCGGCCGCGTTGCAGAACGCCATCGTGACCGTCCCCGCCCCGGAGGCCGGCGCGGTGATGCACCGGCCCGTGCGCTGGTTGGTGAAGGTGAACAGGCCGGTCTGGGTATTGAACCCTGCGAGCCACTTCTGCTCGGAACCACCGGTGCACGACCACATATGGAGCTTCGCGGCGTTCTCGGTGGCATTGTCGAGACAGTGGCTCGAGTTCCAGACGTTGATCGGGCTGAAGCCCGCAGCCTGCGCAGGTGCACCGGCCACGGAGAGGGCCAGCACCGCTAACACCGCGGTGACGAGCGCGGACAATCTACGTCGTGTGGACATGAGCTTCTCCGGTTTCTCACTAA
>NZ_JAPEOR010000014.1 GCF_026341125.1 Streptomyces sp. NBC_01142 | reverse complement strand
CACATGTGCGCGGGGGATTGCATTCCATCTCCCGCAGGACGGTGGCACAGCGGCGAGTCAGAGGAGAACCGTGTCCGAGTCAACGGTGGCCAATCTCTTGGATGCCGAACTTGCCCGACGTATCCGCGGCGACGACGTGGTACTGCGTTCGGAGGCCGCATTCGAGATCGTCCGCCGGCACAGGGCGGCTGTACTGGCCTACGCCCACTTGTGCTTCGGGGAACCGCAGGCGGCGGAGGATGTTGCGGATGAAGCGCTTGCGCAGACCCTTCGAAGCGTCCGCTCGGGCAATGGGCCCACCGAGGCCTGGCGGCCCTACCTGGTGACGACAGTGAGACGAACCGCTGTCCGGTGGGCGGCGATCGGCCGTGAACCCGGGCTCACGTCCGGCCTCACCTCGTGGCTTCGAGCACTGCCCGGGGCGGACCGTCCCGAGTCTGCCGCCAAGGCCGCCGAGGAGAACTCAGCTTTGCTGAGGGCCTTTCGTAGCCTGCCGGGGCTGCGGCAGGCGGTGCTGTGGAACGCCCTCGTGGAGACCGCCGAACATGCCGGGCCTCTGCCGGGCCTGTCCCCCGAGGACATGCCTTTCCGGATCAAGGCCGCCCAGCAGGGTTTTTACAATGCGTACTTGCGGGGCTATGCCAACCGTGCCGCCAACCGTGAGTGCCGTCACCTCGCCGCCGTGCTCGGCGAGATCGTGCGAGGAAGTCTTTCCCACCACTCCCAGGACCTGGAACCGCATGAATCGAGCTGCGAGAGCTGCTCGCAGGCCCGGACAGACCTCGGCGTCATCCATTCCGGCCAGCAGGCCGCTCTGTCAGGCGCGCTGTACTGGCCGTTCCCCTCACCCTCCCCCCCGTCCGCGTCGGATGGCATCGAAGACACGGCAGAACGGTCACCGGGTACCCGGGGCGCGGACCGGCCCACCCCTCCGGCAGGCGGCCCACGCCGGTTCTACGCCCGCCACCGCTTCATATCGAACTCCCCTCTGTATGCCGCAGCAATGGTGGCCGCGATCGCCACAGTGATCGCCATCGCGGGAATCGGCCTGCCCCAGGGGGGAAGCGACGACGCCCAGATGCCTCTGGCACAGGTCACCACCACCCAGGTCACCACCGAGCGCGCCGCGGTGACAACCACTGCGGCAACCGCGGCAACGCCTCATTCCGATGCCGTGACGGTGGCCGCCAAGACCTCTGCGGCGCCCACCAGGCCCAAGCCCACTCGCTCGAAGCCTGTCCTCCGGCCCGCTGCCCCGGCGGCCGCCCCTCACCCAGCCGGCTTTCAGCTCGTGAACAAGAGGTCTGGGCTTTGTGTGGGCATCAAGGGCAACAGCGCCGACAACGATGCCATGGTGCAGCTCCAGAGCTGCACCAGCAGTGCATACCAGCGCTGGAAGCGCATCGCGGCCGGCAATGACGCCTATCTGCTGCGCAACACAGGATCCGGCAAATGTCTTGACGGCACTTTTGACAGCGGAAACACCGTCAGAGTCGTCCAATGGAAATGCTTCTACGATGCCGGCAAGGACCAGGACGTACAACTGTGGGTGTTCGCACCCGACGCGGACGCTTCCTCCTACCGCCTGTGGTTCGTACCCGAGGTTCAAGGGAGCGACTACGCATCGCACCTGCTGGCTCCGGAGGACTGGCCGGAAGACAGTCCTTCGAGGGACGGAACCTATCTCGAACACATGCCCAACTACTACAACTCCGAAAGTTTCGTCTTCACGATGAACGTCGGTCTATGAACAGCAGGCAGGACGCCTTCCCAGCGGACACGAGGATGCATCTCGCGTGAGCTCGGTGCCGGACGGCCCGGTCTCGCCACGCAGATGCATCCGGCCGCAGGCAGCGATCCGCGCCCGTCGGCCGCATCGGCCGGTGGTGCCATCAGCGGAGCGGGGGCGTACTGTCAGGGAAAGGTCGGTCCAGCACATGGCTGCGAGAAGAAGAGGAACCGCAAGCCTGCCGGCGGAGGCGACGAGATTCATCGGACGGCGCCGCGAGCTGTCGGTGGCCCGTCGCATGCTGGCCCGGGCCCGTCTGCTGACCCTGACCGGGCCGGGTGGAGTGGGCAAGACCCGGCTTGCCCTGCGGCTCGCCGCCCAGGCGCAGCGTTCCTACCCTTCAGGGGTGTGGCTGGTGGACCTGGCTGCGGTCGAGACAGAGCAGGCACTGACGAACACGGTACTGGAAGTTCTCGGCCTGAACCACGGGCTGGGACGCCTCACTCCGGCAGAACTGAGCGAGCGAATCCACAGCAAGCGGATCCTGATCGTGCTCGACAACTGCGAGCATCTGCTCCGTCCGTGCGCCCTCCTCGCGCGTACGCTGCTGGAGGCCGCCCCGGAGCTGCAGATCATCGCCACCAGTCGGCAGGCCCTGGGGGTCGGCGGCGAGCATCTGTTGGCGGTGCCACCGCTGACGGCTCCGGATCCGGACGACGCCTCTTGCGTCGGCGCGGCCGGGCACAACGAAGCGCTCGACTTGTTCACCGATCGAGCCGCCTATGTCAGTGGGGAGTACGTACTGACGGCGGAGGACCGCAGGGTGGCAGCTCGGATCTGTCACCGTTTGGAGGGCGTTCCGCTGGCCATCGAGCTGGCAGTCGCCCGTCTGCGTGTGCTCAACTGCGAGCAGATCCTTCGGCGTCTGGACGACCGTTTCACATTCTTGACGGGGGGAAACAGCGTCACGTTGCCCCGCCATCAGACCCTGCGGGCCACGATGGACTGGAGCTTCGACCTGTGCGGTCCCCAGGAACAGCTGCTGTGGGCTCGGCTGTCCGTCTTCTGTGGCGGGTTCGACCTGGAGGCCGTGGAGGCGGTGTGCTCAGGCGACGGCCTCTTCCGTGAGGAGATCCTCGATGTGCTGGCGGGCCTGACGGACAAGTCCGTACTGATCCGGGACGAGTGCCCCTCGCAGGTGCGTTACTCCATGCTGGAGACACTTCGGCAGTACGGCCACCAACGGCTCTGTGAAAGTGATGAGCTCAAGATCCTGCACCGGCGCCACCGCGACTACTACCGGGCCCTGGTCCTGCAGGCCGAGGCCGAGTGGTTCACCAAGCAGCAGGCTGATTGGTGCGTCCGGCTCCGCCGAGAGCGGTCCAACCTGCGCGCTGCCATGAAGTTCTGCCTCGATGAGCCGGGAGAGTCGGAGGTCGGTCTTGAGCTGGCCGCATCGTTATGGAGTCACCGTGTCGGCGCGGGTGGCCTTGCCGAGGAACGCCAGTGGCTGGCCCGGAATCTCGCATCCGAAACAGCGCACAGCCCCGCCCGGGCCAAAGCCCTGTGGGCTGACGGCTGGCTCGCCCTGCTGTGCGGGGACATCGCTGCCGCGCAGGGCCGCGTGACCGAGTGCCGCACCCTGGCACAGTACCTGGGCGACCCGCAGACGAACGCCCGCGCCGAGCACGCCGGACTTGCCGCCCTCTTCTTCCAGGACGACTTCCCCCGCGCTGTTCCCCTGCTGGACGCCGCCCTCGCCCAGTACCGCGACCACGGGGACGCCGGGGACTCGTGGGCCACACTCTTCCTTCTCAGCCTGGCCTGCTGTCTGGGCGGTGACCCACGTGCCGCCGCACTGGCCCAGGAATGCCTGGACCAGTGCGAGGCCAGCGGCGCCCAGGTCTGCGGTGAGACTTCTGCGCGAGGGCCCGCTGTCGCCCGAGCGCTGGGCCAGGTATCAGGTCGCCCTGCCGCTCCGGCAGCGGCCTCCAAACCGGTTCTCACCCCCCGGGAACGTCAGGTGGCGCTCCTTCTCCACCAGGGGCTGACGGACAAGGAGATCGCCGCTCAGCTGGTGATCTCACCCCGCACCGCGCAAGGACACGTCCAACGCATCCTGCACAAGCTCGGATTCACCCGCCGCGCCCAGGTAGTGGCCTGGATACAGGAACGCACCGAGCACCATCCCCCGACACCGACCGATGAAAGTCCTGGTGAGGGCCCGTTTCTCGTTGTCCGGGAGCAGGTGTGTGCTTGGACAGTGAAGCCAGTCGCTCTGTCATCCAAGCGAGGCGTTTGACAGCGAACCTAGGCGTCTGCGCCCTCTTTGCCAGTGAACCTAGCGGTGGTTTGTTGACGGCGGGTCAGGGTCGTAGTAGGCTGGTATCAGAGGAACGTCGCCTCGCTGCCCGGGGAGCCGTGTCCGCCCGCTCCGGGCCAGGCACGGCGTCGAGGGTTCCGTGAGTACCTCACGGGGCTGCTGCTGGCGCGGGACCGCAACAAGACGCTGACCGCCCTGGCCGGAACCGAGCCAGTGGTCGGTGCACAGCACGCGGCGGTGCAGCGGCTGCAGTTCTTCCTGTCCGAGTCGACCTGGGACCGCGAGCGGGTCAACGCCCGCCGGATGGAACTCCTGCTGGCCGATTCCGCGACGGCCCCGCACTCCGGCGGAGTCCTGGTAATCGATGACTCGGGGGACCGTAAAGACGGGAAGGCGACCGCGCACGTCGGGCGGCAGTGGCTCGGCCGGCTGGGCAAGACCGACAACGGCATCGTGACGGTGACCACCTGCTGGGCGGACGAGAACCTCTACTACCCGCTGCACGCCGTGCCCTACACCCCGGCCCACCACTTCCCGACCGGCAAGAAGGACCCCGGCTTCCGCACGAAGCTGAGGATCGCCGCCGAACTGGCCCGCACCGCCAAGGCGGCCGGGGTCGTGTTCAGGGCAGTGGCCGCGGACTGCGGCTACGGCGACCAGTGAGGTGACCCCCGGAGTGTGGACACAGGGGTTCATGCTGCGAGTGAGAGTTTAGCTGTCTTGTTGTGCTGCTGTTCGAACTCCATCGGGGAGAGGTAGGACAGCGCGCTGTGCCGGCGTCGGGCGTTGTAGTAGGTGAGCCACTCGAATATCTCCAGCCGCGCCTGACACATCGTCGCGAACAGATTCTTGTGCATCGTCTCCCTCTTCAGCCCCTGCCACAGGCTCTCGGCCAGGGCGTTGTCATAGCTCGAGCCGACCCTGCCCATGCTCCTGCGGACGCCGTACCGGTCGCAGACTCGGGCGAACGCGGCCGAGGTGTATTGCGATCCGCGGTCTGCGTGGAAAATCACCCCGGCGACGTCCCCGCCACGGGTCGCGACCGCGGCCTGGAGCTCGTCGATGACGAGTTCGGTGCGCATGTGCGAGGCCATCGACCAGCCGAGCACCCGGCGGGATCGGATGTCCACGACGCAGGCGAGGTAGAGCCACGTTGCTCCGACCTGCACATATGTGATGTCCCCGCACCATTTCTCGTCCAGGGCGCCGGCGGTGAAGTCCCGCTGGACCAGGTCCGGTGCCGGTGGCGAGAGCCGGTCCGCGATGGTGGTGCGCCTCTTCCGCCGCAGGTGGCGGCCGACGATGTGGTGCTTGCGCATCAGCCGGGCGACCCGCTTGCGGTTGACGGTATGGCCGAAGCCTCGCAGTTCGGCATGGATACGCAACGCGCCGTAGTTCCCGCGGTGTCCGGCGTGGGAACTACGGATCTCGTCGACCAGAGTGTCCTCCGCGGCCTGCCGCTCGGCCCGCGCGCCGGCGCCTGCGATCCACCGGTAGTAGCCGGAGCGGGAGACTTCCAGCACCCGGTGTCGGCGTACGAGCTGAAGTACAGAGCTGCGTACGTTTGAACATGCAGAGGTCTGAGGCGACTTCAGTCTCGCGCTCGATGGCCTTGAGGCGGTTCTTCAGTCGGTAGCTGGGACCGTTGATGGGAACGACTTCACAGTGGTGGAGGAGCCGATCGAGAATGGCGGTAGCGAGGACTTCGTCGCCGAAGACCTGGCCCCATTCATCTGGGGCTGGCACTTGTTCCCTCACAAGGGTTGCCCCTGTCACCTGGCCGTATCCCGTCCCTGCGGTCCTCGTTGGTTCTCGCGGTGGCACCCTGGTTTTCAAGGTGCGGGTCTGTACGCTCACCGGGTCTGTCCCGTAGTCGGTGGTGACGCTGGGTGTCCCTCAGGGCAGGAGGATGCGGTGCTGGAGGAGGTCGAACCCGGCGCGTCCGTGCATCTGTCTCATGATCCTCTTGGTGCGGGTGTTGGCGCCTTCGGTGCGGCCGTTGTGGTAGGGCAAAGACTTGTCCCGTAACTGCTGGTCACGGGTGAGATGATCTTCGGGTGTCTGGTGTGATCACGGCGTCGGAGCCGTCCTGGATAGCCCCGTTCACCGGGCTGAGCCCGCGTTCCTTCGGCAGGTTGGTGACCGCACTGCGCCGCGAAGGTGCAGATCCGGTCCGTAAGGGCCGCCCGTGGGGACTTCCGCTGGAGGACCGGGTTCTGCTCGTCGCGGCCTACTGGCGCACGAACCTGACAATGCGCCAACTCGCTCCGCTCTTCGGTGTATCGAAGTCCGCGGCGGACCGCATCATCGACCACCTCGGCCCGTCGCTGGCGCTCCAGCCCCGCAAACGGTTCCGCAAGGACACCGTGCTCATCGTGGACGGCACCCTGGTGCCCACCCGCGACCACAGCATCGCCGAGCAGTCCAAGAACTACCGGTACTCCACGAACCACCAGGTCGTCATCGACGCCGATACCCGCCTGGTCGTCGTGGTCGGCCGGCCCTTGCCCGGCAACCGCAACGACTGCAGGGCGTGGGAGGAGTCCGGCGCGAAGGCCGCCGTCGGCAAGGCCATGACGATCGCCGACGGCGGCTATCCGGGCACCGGACTCGTCATGCCACACCGTCGGCGCAAAGGTGAAGAACTGCCTGACTGGAAGCAGGCCCACAACAAGTCCCACAAACAGGTTCGCGCCCGCGTGGAGCACGTTTTTGCCCGCATGAAGACCTGGAAGATCCTCCGCGACTGCCGCCTCAAGGGCGATGGCGTCCACCACGCCATGCTCGGAATCGCCCGCCTCCACAACCTCAACCTCGCCGGATAGGCGGGCGGCCGGACCGGCCACCAGCCACGCCCGCACCCACCCAAGATCATTTACGGGACAAGCCTAAGGTGAGGCCGGCGTTCACGGCGAGCCGGTCGATTTCAAGGCCGTTGGCGAAACTGTGCAGGTGGGGCAGGGCGACGGCGTGGGCGGACGTGATCCACTTGGTGAGTTTCACGTCGTTGCCCTCGGCAGGATTCAGCAGGGTAGCGAAGCCGCGTACGAGACCGGCGAGTTGGGTCATCTCCGGGCAGGCCGCGGCGATCTTCTCCAACAGGGCCGTTTCCTTCGGCCGCAGATTTTCAGGATCGGTGAGCAGCAGGCGGCCGGCGTGGCGCGGGGTGGTGACGGGGCGGTCGCCTTCGGCGCGGCCCTGGTTGAGATAGCGGACCAGCAGGTTGGCGCTGCCCGGATAGCCCAATTTCCGGATTTCCCGCAGTAGTTGGGTGACGGGGACGGCGGGATCGGCGGCACGGCGAACACGTAGATGCTCGCGGTAGGGGTCGACGAGGGTGGGCCGGTAGGCGGGGGCTATGCGCAGGGCGGGTCTGTCCCGTAGTC
>NZ_JAPEOR010000013.1 GCF_026341125.1 Streptomyces sp. NBC_01142 | reverse complement strand
CGGCCGGTCCTCGCCGACCGCGGTACTCGCTCGGTAGTAGAAGGGATGGTGGGTGGAGGCGATGACCGCGGCCAGGGTGGCCATGGCTGCTCCTTTCCTCATGCGGCGGGGTGGTGCGTGGCGATGGCGGCCTCAGATCGGGTGCTCCTGGTAGACCTCGGCGGAACAGGCTTGTTGTTGAGATCGACCGACAGGAAGATGTCGTTGGCGACGGGGTTGCGCAGTTCTTCGGCGAGTTGGCCGATGAGTCCGGCGGTGCGGGCGAGCAGGGCGAACCCGCGGAGCAGATCCAGCGGCAGGCCGAGGTCGGCGAGCGCGGCGCCGCAGACTCCGGCGCCGTTGAGCGGCAGCGTCCGGCCCAGGATCTGCGGATGGACCCGGCCGATTGCGGCGAACAGCGACAAGTGCGGGCCGAAGAGCTGCTCCTCGGTGGCGATCTGGAAGAGCCGCGCGGTGCGCGGATCGCCTTGCTTGTGCACGTGGTGCCCGAGCCCGGGGATGAACCTGCCGGCCTCCCGCTGGGAACGCACGGTGGCGAGCGCGAGAGTGTCCCAGCCTGCCTCGTTGACCGGGTAGCCGCACTCCGCTGCGGCCAGCACGTCGTGCAGGAACCGGCCGCAGTCCTCCGTCACGCCGAGGAAGCGCGAGCCGCCCCCGAGGAGTCCGGCGGCGAGGGCGCCCTGGACCGAGTCGGGCGCGGACAGGTACGTCAGACGGGTCACGATCGCGGTCGGGGTGAATCCGTGGTCGGCGAGCGCGGCCAGCACGGCCTCGAACACCCGCGTCTCCCCCCGCGTCGGGCGCCGCTGCGTGGCGAGCCAGAAGGCCAGCTCGCCGAATCCGACCTCACCCATCACATCGGTCGCGAGATCCTGGCCGAGCAGGGTGATCTTGTCGAGGGAGGACGCGCCAAGCGCGGTGGGGTACTCAGGCATGCTCGCTCTCCAGCCACTTGCGAAGTTCGGTGCCGTGTTCGTTCAACTCGGGCGGGGGCAGCCGGTAGCTAGCGGGGGTCTCGGAGAACCGGATCGGGTGCCGGGTGGTGGGTACCGCCCGGTCTGCCTCCCCGACCTCGACGACCGGGTCGAGCCCGAAGCGTTCGGCCATGGCGAACCCGCCGTCGACGGTGTTGATCGGCCCGCACGGCACACCCGCCTCAATGAGCAGGTCGAACCACTCCAGGGCGCTGCGCGTCCGCAACCGCTCGACCAGGATCGGCCGGAGCTCCTCGCGGCGTTCGGTGCGGTCGGCGTTGCGCCGGAAGCGCGGGTCGTCGGCGAACTGGGGTATACCGAGCACTTCGCACAGCTGGCGGAACTGCCCGTTGTTCGCGGCTGTGACGATCAGGTCCTGGTCGGCCGTCGGCAGCGGCTCGTACGGGAAGACGCTGGGGTGCGCGTTGCCCATGCGGTAGGGCACGGTGCCACCGGCGACGTAGGCGGAGCTGTGGTTGACCAGCCCCGTCAGTGCGGAGGACAGGAGGTTCACCTCGACGAGCTGGCCGCGGCCGGTGGCGTCGCGGTGACGCAGTGCGGCGAGGATCCCGATGGCGGCGTGGTTGCCCGCCATCACGTCGAACACCGAGATCCCCGCCCGGTACGGCGGCCCCTGTGGATCACCGGTCAGGCTCATCAGCCCGGAGACGGCCTGCACCATCAGGTCGTAGCCCGGGACGTGTCGGCCGGGGCCGGGCCCGAATCCGCTGATCGAGGCGTAGACCACGCCCGGATTGCCGACGCTCACCGAGGGGTGGTCCAGCCCGTACCTGGCCAGACCGCCGGGCTTGAAGTTCTCGATCACCACGTCCGCACGCCGCGCCAGCTCCCTGGCCAGCCGCGCGTCCTCCTCGTCGCGGAAGTCGAGCAGGATCGACCGCTTCCCGCGGTTGACCCCCAGGTAGTAGGTCGACACTCCATCCCGCACCGGCGGCTTCCAGCTACGCGTGTCGTCTCCTCGCGGGCCCTCGACCTTGACCACGTCGGCGCCGAGGTCCGCCAGCAGCATCGTCGCGTACGGACCCGCCAATATGCGGGAGAAGTCAGCCACCAGCAGACCGTCAAGCGGCCCTCGGGAATCACCACTCATTCGACTACGACTCCTCATGCCGGACTCCCGGACTTGGCCACTCTGCGGACAACTGTCTGCATCACGTACAGCCTGAGCACTGATGGTTAAACTGTCAACCAATCTGCTGGAGAAATGGGCCAGCAGAAACGGACGCCAGTCCGAAGTGTTGGCGAGATCTTCGCGGATGGCGGATGCCCGAGCGGCTGTACGCAGGCAGGCTGGCGATAGGGTGTTGTGTCGGACAACCATCCGGCCAGCGGCCACGCCGGCCGGGACCCGTATTCCGTGGAGGACGACAGATGCGCCGGGACGCCGATCCGAACTTCATCGAGGCACTCGCGCGCGGCCTCGACGTGTTGCGGGGCTTCCAGCCCGGTAGGCCGTGCATGACGTTGAGCGAGGTGGCCGCCCAGGCAGGTCTCGCACGGCCGACAGCCCGCCGCGTCCTGATCACGCTTCAGCAGCTCGGATACCTCCGCAGTGAACAAGCCGGATACTCGCTGACTCCGCGCGTGCTCGAGCTGGGCATGGCCTATGTCGGGTCCCACAACCTCTGGGAACTCGCCGAGCCCCACCTGCGCTCGCTGGTCGCCCAGACAGGCGAATCATGCTCGATCGCGCAGCTCGACGGCTCGGACGTCGTGTATGTCGCCCGGGTCGCCATGCCGAAGCTGGTGGCGCTCGCGGTGACCATCGGCACCCGCTTTCCCGCCGCACAGACCTCGCTGGGCAAGGTGCTGCTCGCCGCCCTCGACACCCAGGAACTCGACCGGGTCCTCGCCACGCCCAGCCGGTCGGGCATCGAGCCGAGTCACCGCACCGAGCGGGACGAGCTGGACGAGGTGCTGCGCAATGTGCGGGCCAAGGGCTGGGTGGTGACCGATCAGGAGCTGGCCCCCGGCATCCGCTCCATCGCGGCACCCATCCGCAATGGGCAGGGCCGCACTGTCGCCGCGCTGAACGTCAACGCCCACGCCGCAGAAACCCCGATCGAGCACCTCGTCGAGCACCATCTGCCGTTGCTGCTGCGCACGGCGAGCGCCATCAGCGCCGACTGGGCGGCATGGGAGGCGCGGCCCATCGCCACCGTCGCGCAGCCGACCGGCTGATCCGGCGCCAATCGGCCCCGACAAGGGCGAGGAGGTGGTGTCGCTGTTGCACGGCGAGGTCGGGCTGTACCCGTGGTCGCAAGCACTCCTCGCGGACAAGGGCATGACCGCTACCGAAGAGGCAGCGCTGGACCGGTTGGCCGAGTTCGCCGACGCATGGGGCAAGAAGTACCCGGCAATCGTCAGGCTGTGGGAGAACGCCTGGGAGGAGTTACCCCCGTTCCTCCGCTTCGACAGCGAGATCCGCCGGATCGTCTGCACCACCAACGCCATCGAGTCCGTGAACGCCAGGATCCGCCGGGCGGTCAAGGCCCGCGGCCACTTCCCCAACGAGCAGGCCGCACTGAAGCGCGTCTACATGGCAATCATGTCGCTGGACCCGACGGGCAAGGGACAAGCCCGCTGGACCAGCCGCTGGAAGACTGCGCTGAACGCCTTCGACATCACCTTCGACGGCCGCCTCTCCGCAGCCCGCCAGCAACCTCAACGGATCGTCCAGGTCGTCACCGTCGCGGGCCTTCTCTTTCCCTACGCGGCCCAGGCCCTGAGGATCCAGCGCCGACGCCGCCTCTACGGAGCCAAGAAATGGTCCAGCGAGACCGTCTATGCCATCACCGACCTGACCGCCGAAGAAGCGAGCGCGGCCGAGATCGCGTCTTGGGCCCGCGGGCACTGGACGGTGGAAAACACCGTCCACTGGGTCCGAGATGTGGCCTTCGGAGAGGATAAGTCCCAGGTCAGAACCCACAACGCGCCCGCCGTCCTCGCTGCCCTCCGTGACCTGATCCGCAGCGCACTCAAGCTCGCCGGCTACGTCAACACCACCGCCGGACGCCGAGCTCACACCGACCGCCCCCGCGTCCTCGCTCTCTACGGCATCACATGATCAAACCGGACGAGCCGGGCAAACGCCGGGGCCCTGGCCTCCCCGAGCCACGATGCTGGACCCGTACAAGACGGTGATCGACGAGATCCTGCGGGCGGATCTGGACGCGCCGCGCAAGCAGCGGCACACGGTCACTCGCATCTTCCACCGGCTGGTCGAGGAGCACGGGGCGGACGTCTCCTACGGCGTCGTGCGCTACTACGTCGCCGGCCGGAGGCCCGAGATCCTGGTCAAATCCGGCAAGGCACCGCTGGAGGCGTTCGTCCCGCAGACTCACCTGCCGGGCCACGAGGCGGAGGCCGACTTCGGTGACGTGACCGTGCGCCTGGCCGGCGAGCTGGTGACCTGCTACCTCTTCTCCTTCCGGCTGTCGTACTCGGGCAAGGCCGTCCACCGCGTGTTCGCCTCCTGCGGCCCGGAAGCCTTCTTCGAAGGCCACGTCCACGCACTGCGGACCCTGGGCGGAGTGCCGAGGACCAAGGTCCGCTACGACAACCTGAAAGCCGCCGTCGCCAGGGTGCTGGGGCAGAGCCGGGGAAGAGTCGAGGCCGACCGGTGGATCGCCTTCCGCTCGCACTTCGGCATCGAGAGCTTCTACTGCCGACCCGGCATCGAAGGCGCCCACGAGAAGGGCGGCGTCGAAGGGATGATCGGCTACTTCCGCCGCAACCACTTCGTCCCCGTCCCCGAAGTCTCCTCTCTCGCCGAACTGAACGAGATGGTCGAACAGTGGGACCGGCAGGACGACGCCCGCCGCATCGGGTCCAGGCCCAAGACGGTCGCGGAGTACTTCGCACTCGAACAACCGCTGCTGATGCCGTTGCCCGAGGAACCGTTCGAGACGGGCCGGCTCTTCACCCCGCGGGTCGACCGCTACGGACAGATCCCGGTCCGCACCAACCGCTACTCGGTCCCGATCCGGCTGATCGGCAAACGCGTGCGCGTCGTGCTGCATGCTTCCCATCTGGTGGTTTACGACCAGAACGTGGAAGTGGCCCGGCACGAGCGGCTGATCGCGAAGGGCGCCGTCCGTCTGGACCTGGACCACTACCTGGAAGTCCTGGTCCGCAAACCCGGCGCGTTCCCCGGCTCCACAGCCCTCGAACAGGCCCGCTCGGCAGGAAGATTCACCCCGGTCCACGACGCCTGGTGGGACCAGGCCCGCAAGATCCACGGTGAGCGGGACGGCACCCGGGCCCTGATCGAGGTCCTCCTGCTGGGCCGTCACCTGCCTCACGAGCATGTCGTCGCTGGCCTGGCCGCGGCCCCTGCGAGCCGGCGCCATGACCGCGGACGCAGTCGCCCTGGAGGCCCGTAAGACTGCCCAGGCCGAGACCGAACCCGTCCCTGCGGCAGGCCAGATGATTTCCGGGAACCCGCCGGCGATGGTGACGTCCCTGCATGAATGGCGGCTCGCGCACCTTCCTGCGGACACTAGGCCGCTGCCGTCGGTGACCCCCTATGACCAATTGCTCCGCCACCGCCGAATCAGCGGCGGTGACCACCGTGAGGGAGAAGCCCAGTGACCCTGCCCCGCCAGCGAGGCTTGACCGAGCAGGCCGCCGACGCCGCCATCGACACCGCCTGCCGAATGCTGCGACTGCCCTCGATCCGCAACGAGTTCTCCGACATCGCCGACCGGGCGATGAAGGACCAGATGACCTACGCGGCTTCCTTGCCGAACTACTGATGACCGAGTGCGACGACCGGTCCCGCCGCCGCTCGGAACGACGGATCAAGGCGGCCGGCTTCCCGCGAGAGAAATCCCTGCGGGCCTTCGACTTCGACGCCAACCCCAACATCGACGCGGCGACCATCCACACACTCGCCAGCTGTGAATGGATCAAGAAGAGCCAGCCGCTCTGCCTGATCGGGGACTCCGGCACCGGCAAGTCCCACATGCTCATCGCCCTGGGCACCGAGGCGGCCAAAAAGGGCTACCGAGTCCGCTACACGCTCGCCACGAAGCTGGTGAACGAACTGGTCGAGGCCGCCGACGAGAAGCAGCTGAACAAGACCATCGCCCGTTACGGACGCGTCGATCTTTTGTGCATCGACGAGTTGGGCTACATGGAACTGGACCGCCGCGGCGCTGAACTCCTCTTCCAGGTTCTGACCGAGCGCGAGGAGAAGAACAGCGTCGCCATCGCCTCCAACGAGTCCTTCGGGGGCTGGACCAAGACCTTCACTGATCCCCGACTCTGCGCTGCCATCGTCGACCGCCTCACCTTCAACGGCACCATTATCGAGACCGGTACCGACTCCTACCGCCTCGCCAGCACCCGAGCCCGAGCCGAAGAGCCCGCCAAGGCCGGCTGACCGCAGCCTACGTTCCTCGATGGCCAGCCGTCCTGGCGGACGGCTGGCCATCCCGCGTTTGCGGTGTCCTTGGAAGATGTCTCAAGAATCGAGCACGGCGGCGACGGCCTCGATCTCGACGAGTTGGTCCTTGTAGCCGAGCACGGTGACGCCCATCAACGTGCTGGGGACGTCATGGTCAGCGAACGAGTCCCGGACAACCTGCCAGGCGGCCACCAGGTCCTCCCGCCGGGCCGATGCGACGAGAACCCGTGTGCTAATGACGTCCTGGAGTGACGCGCCTGAGGCAGTAAGAGCGGCCTGCATGTTCTCGATGGCTTTCGCCGCTTGGCCCTCGTAGTCCCCGATCGCTGCTGTGGAGCCGTCATCGTTCAGCGGACACGCCCCTGCAAGGAAGATCAGGCGTGACTCGGCGGGCGCAGTGGCCGCGTAGGCGTACTCGGCGACGTCGGACAGGGCGGTGGAGCGGATCAAAGTAATGGCACGAGCCACGGTCGTGGGGTCCTTTCCCCTCGGGTGTTCAGCGCGGACATCCTGTCAACGGCCAGTTGGCTTCCGCCTTCCCTTTTCTCGCCGCCCCGCGAGAACGCCGTCACTTCTGCTCGACATTCAAGAACCGCATGATCACCAACTGACTCCGGAACCAGTCGACAAACGCTGTTCCTAGACATCAACGAAGCCAGTTGCAGCGTGATCTCCCTCCGCCGCAGCGCCGCCTCGACCTGCTCGGCGGAGGCTCCGTCCTCGCGCATCTGGGCGAGGAGGTGGTAGCGGCCTTGCTGCTGCCAGTTCACGGCCGGGGATACGGCGATGACGAACCGCAGGCCGGGAGTGCGGGCTGCGACCTTGGGCAGCACCCATCCCGCCTGGCTCGCCCCCCACAGTCCGATGCGGCGACTGTCGATGTCCGGCCGCTGACGCGCCCAGGAGATGGCATCCATGGTCTCGTCGACCCGGTCCTCCATGCTCTGGTCCAGCCAGTTGCCCGACGAGCCCCCCACGCCGGGCTTGCTCCAGGACAGTGAGGCGTACCCGGCTCTGGCGAACGACTCCCACAGCGGCCGGTAGAAGGTGTCATGGGTTGCGTCGACCGGCCCGTCCCCGTGAACGAAGACGACCAGCCCGTACGGCCCCCGGCCCTCCTTCGGTGTGGCCAGGACGCCATCGAGCGCACCTCCACCATGCCGGAGGACGACTCGCTCCTCCCGGATGTCGTAGGAGTTCTGCCAGATCACCACTCCGCCCAGCCCCGGCGTCACCAGCAGCACGCCGACCAGGGACCAGATCACTGCTTTCGCCCGGCGACGCCTGCTCCCGGGCACACCCCCACGTTGTCGTGATCGCACATTCACCTCTATCTATTGATTAAGAAACTCTCGTGTTCCATACGAACGTACTACAGTAGATAGTGACATCGCTACGGCGCGCAGGACGAGAAGCGAGGAGGGCCAAAAATGGCCAACACGGAGAACACGCGGGACGCGAGGAGCACCGCTGCAGGCGGACCGGTGACCGTCCGGCGGGGCGTGCCGGACGGAGCCGAGGAACGCGTCGCCGAGCTGTACTGGGAGGC
Organism: Streptomyces sp. NBC_01142; assembly: GCF_026341125.1. Classification (NCBI taxonomy): domain Bacteria; kingdom Bacillati; phylum Actinomycetota; class Actinomycetes; order Kitasatosporales; family Streptomycetaceae; genus Streptomyces; species Streptomyces sp. NBC_01142. The sequence continues at coordinate 16,413 of NZ_JAPEOR010000013.1, read as the reverse complement.
GTTCGGCCGGAAACTGGGCGCAGCGCTCAACCCACCGGCCACAGGCAGGGACTTCATCGCGACACATCTGCACCGGGACCGGGCCGTGGTGGCACTCGCCGGTGACCGGGTAGTGGGAGTGGCCGGGTTCCAGCTCGGCGGGCGCGGGCTCACCGGCGGAGGAGTGACCGACGTCCTCAATACGTACGGCCTGTTCAGGGGAATCCCACGACTCGCCGTTCTGGCCCTGCTCGAACGCACCCCGGCGCCAGGGCAGCTGGTCATGGACGGCATCGCAGTCGACGCGGACTTCCGCGGCAACGGCATCGGCAGCCTGCTCCTGCGGGAGACGTTCCGGGTCGCCGCCGACCACCTCTGCGGCGAGGTCCGGCTTGACGTCATCGACGTCAATCCCCGCGCACGCGCCCTGTACGAACGGCACGGATTCACCGGGGTCCGCACCGAACAGACGCCCTACCTGCGACGTCTGATAGGGTTCGGCGCCGTCACCACCATGCACCGCTCCATCGCCCCACCCGTGGGAGAGGTCGCCCCACCTGCCGGAGAGCGGCCGTGACCACCGGGGAGAGGCGCATCCCGCACACCTATGATCGGCCCATGCCCGAAGCCGCCCCCGAGATCCCCACCCGCCTGCTCGTGCATGCCATGGTCCGCGAGGACGGCACCGTCGACGCCGGCGAGCTCTACACCATCGCGGGCACCCTGGGAATGAGCGATCAGCAAGTACGCCTGTGCATCAAACGACTCGTCGCCGAAGGCCGCTTCACCCACGAAGGCCGCGGCCGCAAAGCCCTGCTGCGTGCCACCGCCGACGTCACCGGATCCCTTGCGCCGAACGTCGAATACGTCCGCTACGCGTACCAACAGGACCACGGTCACGCCCCGTGGGGCGGCATCTGGCACCTCTTCGCGTTCGCCATCCCGGAATCAGCCAGAGCCGCCCGCGACACCCTGCGCGACTCCCTCCTCAGGCTCGGCGCAGCCGCCGTCCAGGGCGGTCTGTACGTCAGCGCCAACCCCATCGAGAAACACGTCGAGGCCCAGGCGCGACAGCTCGGCATCCTGGATGCCGTCACCTTCCTCACCAGCAGCGACCTGCGCATCGGCGAACACCGGGCCCCCACCGACCTCGCCTCCGAACTCTGGCCCCTGGCAGAGATCGCCGAGCGCTATGACCGGCTCGCCGTACTCGCCCAGGCCCGGCTCGACCAACTCGACGACACCGCAAGCCCGACCGATACCGAGCAGTTGACCATCGCCATCGAACTCGCAGCCGAGTTCTCCCGCGCCATGGAACCCGACCCGTTCCTCCCACCCGAGCTCCTCCCCCAGCCCTGGACCGGCACGCACGCCCGCCACCTCGCGGCCCGCTGCTGGACCCAGCTCCTCGAGTACCAAGAAGTGGCGGCGGCGGACAACCGTCCACGACCGCGCCTCTTCAGCCTCTACGCCGACGTCATCCACCTCGCAGCACATCAAGCGCGCTGAGCCTCTGCGCTTCCGTCGACACCCGCCAGAGCGGCCAGCCGGACCACTGCTCGCGAAATGGAGGAACGCAAGGACACGGGCGACCGCTGACCCCACCCCAGGGGTTGGTGTGTGGGGTGCCGGATGACGGGAAGCAGGTGATCATGCGCCTCCTCGATGACGTCCGTCGCCTCGACCGCCGGCTGACCCGCCGGGCCGCCTCCTGGGACTCGCCCTGGCCCGGCACTCCAATCCCAACGATTCCCGCAAGGAGGGCCAGGGCGTGAGCGCCCCGCAGTCGGCGAAGGCTGTTGCCAGCGGCGCCGGCCTTGCGGTACGCACCCGCATGAAGGACCTCACGACCTCGGTCGTCGCCCTGCTCGTCTCCGAGGCGTGCAACATCGGCATGACCCCGGTCATCAACCCGAACATCGAGGCGCTCACCCGTTCCCGCCTGGTCCACGTAGACCAGTACTACCTTCGCGCCGACACCATCGCCGCCCTGATCGAGGCCCAGGCCCAGGTGCCGATCGTGCAGTTCTGGGGGAAGGGGCTGCTCGCTTCTGTCGACGGCCTGCGCTTCGTCGTCCCGGTCCGCACCATCAACGCCGCCCCGAGCCCCTCTACTTCGCGAAGAAGACGGGCATCACCTGGCTCAACGCGATCAATGACCAGGTGATCGGGATCGGGCAGATGGTGGTGCCCGGTACCCCGCGCGACTCAGCCGGAGATGGTCGCCACCGACAATGCCTCGTACTCCGACATGGTCTTCGGCATCTTCAAGATGCTCGGCTACCGCTTCTCCCCGCGCTTCAAGGACCTCGAAGACCAGCGGTTCTGGAAGGCCCAAATGCCCGGCGGCGAGGCCTTGGGCAACTACGGGCCGTTGGAGGCACTGGCCCGCAACAAGGTGAACGTGAAGGGGTCCCGCCGGTAACGCTGCTGGATTGAACGCTATGGAATGATCATGGGTCGGGGGGTCTCGGTTCGATCACTACCGGGACGACTGTGACGCCTGTTGCCTAGCGTCACGAGTCGTGACTGTTGGGTATCTTTCAGAAGATCAGACAGCCCGGTATGGACGTTTCGCCGGGGAGCCGTCAGTGCAGGAGCTGGAGGAGTTCTTCCGGCTGGACACGGTGGCGCTGGAGCAGGCGGCGGCCAAGCGTCGGCCTCACAATCGGCTGGGCTGGGCGGTTCAGTGGGGCACCGTACGGATGCTGGGCACTTCCATGTCGGCGCCGGCCGAAGTGCCGCCTGGGGTGGCCGAGTTCGTCGCGGAACAGTTGGGGATCGATGATCCGTCGTGTCTGAAGCTGTACCCGGAGCGGCTGCCGACCCAGCACGAGCACGCCCGCGAGATCCGGAGGCTGCTGAAGATCCGCGACTTCGAGGACGGCGACCTGGCCCTGCGGGAGTACATCGCCGGGCGGGTGTGGGTGTCGAACGAGGGGCTGCGGGCGCTGTTCGACCGGGCGGTGACGTGGCTGCTGCGTAACCGGGTGCGCGACCTGGCCGCCTCCGAGGAATAACCCCGGTCAGCCGACGGGGATGACGTAAGCGCGGGCGAAGTGGTGCCGATGTGGCCTCGTGGAGGTGTCCGGCGATGACGTCGTCGGTGCCGGACGCCTTCGCGGCAGGGAGCAACGGCTTGGCCGTCGCCGTCGCCCTGGCCCAGGGTGATGGCTGGCTGGACTGCCTGAGGCGCGCTCGGTGTCGTGTCCGTGTCCGGTTCACAGCGGGTGGCGTGGGTGGGGGCGGACGGTCGTCACGGGGGAGGTCTGGGCGTTGGCTGGGTGGAGCATCTGTCCGGCGGCCAGTTCGCGGTAAATGGGGCTGCTGGTGAGTAGTTCCTGGTGACGTCCTTGGGCGGTGGTGCGGCCGTTGTCCAGTACGACGATCTGGTCGGCGTGTTGGACGGTGGAGAGCCGGTGTGCGATGACCAGGACGGCGCATTCTCGGGCGACGTCCTTCATCACTGTGGTGAGCGCGGTCTCATTGATGGTGTCGAGGTGGGAGGTGGGCTCGTCGAGCAGGAGGATCGAGGGGCGGGCGAGCAGGGCGCGGGCCAGGGCGACCCGTTGGCGCTCTCCCGCTGACAGGGTGCCGCCGCGTTCGCCGAGCATTCCCGACAAGCCGTCCGGCAGCCGCCGCACGACGCCTTCCAGCTGGGCGAGCTCGACGACGTGTTGCACTTCTGCCTGGGTGGCGTCGGGCGTGGCATAGGTGATGTTGTCCCAGAGGGTGCCGTGGACGACGTGGGCGTTCTGGTCGACGACGGCGATGCGTCCGCGGCATGCGGTGCGGCTCAGTGCGGTGGCGGGCAGGCCGTCGAAGAGCAGGGTCCCGGAGTCCGGTTCGTGGAATCTGGCGATGAGGGCAAAGATCGTGCTCTTTCCGGCACCCGACAGGCCGACCAGGGCCGTCTGCTGCCGGTAGGGGACAGTGAACGAGACGCCGCGCAGCACCGGCCGGTCCGGGTCGTAGCCGAAGCTGAGATTGCGCAGGGCGAGGGCGGGTTCCTGGTACGGGATGGTCTGCCGGGCTGCCTCGCGCGTGTATGCCCGGACGGCCGGGGTCTGCTGGGAGGGCTCCGCCGGCAGGGAAAGTGCCTGCTCGATGCGCTGGTAGGCCCCCATGCCACGCTGGATCAGGCCTGCTGCCCGGAAGACCGAGGACAGTGGAAGGACCAGGTAGGAGGCGTACAGCAGGAAGGCGACCAGGTCGCCGAGGGAGTTGGCGTGGCCGTTGACCCGCAGGCCGCCGATGACCAGGACGATCAGGAAGGAGCCCTGGACGGCGAGTTCGACCGCGGGGCTCATCAGGGAGGCGAGTTTCGCGGTCCGTACGCCGGCGCGGTAGGCCGCCTCGACGCGTTCTCCGATGCGGGCCGCTTCACGGTCCTCGGCTCGGTGAACCCGGACCATCGGCAGGGCGCCGAGGGCGCGTTCGAGGTCGGCGGCGATCGCGCCGACGGAGGTCTGCATGCGTTCGGAGGCAGCCCGAATGCCCTTGAGAAGCGAGGCGACGATCACGGCGGCGGTAGCTACGGTGAGGGCGACCAGGAGGAGCAGCAGCGGGTCGATCCACACCATGAGGACGATCGCCCCCGCCGCGACGAGGGCACCCGTCACCAGATCGACCAGTGCCTGGGAGACGACTTCTCTGAGCAGGGTGGTGTCGGCGGTGACCCGGGAGATCAGGTCGCCGCTGCGGTGCCGGTCGTACTCCCGCATCTCCAGCCGGAGCAGCCGCGCCACCAGGCTGTGGCGCAGCCCTCGTACGATGCTTTCGCCCATGCGCTCCAGGACGAAGCGGCCCACCGCGCTGGTCGCCGCTTCGGTGACGAACAGTACGGCCAGGAGCAGCAGCAAGGGCCACAGCACCTGTCCCCGTCCGCTCGCGTCCACGGCCTGTTTGGCGACGAGCGGCTGGGCAAGCCCGAGCGCCGAGCCGACGAGGGTGAGTACGGTGGCGACGGTGATGGTGGCCCGGTGGCCGGTGGTGAGCCGGTACATGGTGGCGACCGCGGCCCGGGTGGAGCGGTCGCCCGCGGCCGTCGGCTGTGCCTGATCCACGGCGGTGTCGGTCATCGGCCTGACCGGCTCCCGGGAGCGACCGTGATGAGCCGGGTGAAGTAGTCGTCGGGTACGCCCTCGTCCACGGGGCGGCCGTCCGCCTCGATCCAGGCGTGCGCCGTGAACGGCGGCACCACGCGCACCCCGGTGCACCAGGTCGGCCAGCTCCCTGACAGGCGGCACAGCAGCGCGGCTCCCAGAGACCGGGGCAGGCAGCCTTTCGGCCCGGCGCAGCGCAGGCTCACCGCGCACATCGCGTCCCGTGCGTTCTTTGCCTGTGCGGCGGTGGCCGGCGTGGCTTGGCGGCATGCGAGGTGGAGCACGGCGCGGATCCGGCGGGGCGGCAGGAGTGAGAGCACGAGGGCGGGGATCAGGACGAGACGGGCGGCCAGGCGCCGGGCGAAGGGCACGCCGGTGGGCCGCTCCAGGGCGCTGGGCGTCGTCATTCGGCCAGCCCCGAGGTCCGCAGTTGCTGTACGAGGGCGTCGACGTCCTGCTTCGCCTGGACGAGGTCGATGTCGAACTCGTCGACGAGCGCGGCGACCGCGGCGGCTTCGTCACCGCCCGCCATCAGCGTGTTGACCACCAGGGTGCCGGTCGGATTCAGCTCCCAGTAGTCCCCGGCGCGTTCGTCCAGGAGGACCGTGCCGTAGTCCGTCTCGGCAGTGGAGACATCGGCGCCGAACTTCAATGCCATGCGTGTGCCTTTCTGCTGAGCAACGGTGGTCATGAGGAGGCGGGAGCCTTGGGCCCGGTGGTTCGGTGGAGGCCGCGCAGCCACACCTCAGCGGCGATGGTCGAGTAGAGGATCGCGTCGCGCAGTTCGGGTGTGGCCGGGCGTTGGGCGAGCCGGCGCAGGGCTGCGCCGTCGACCAGTCCGAGCTGCTCCAGCCGGGAGTCCTCCCAGAGCGCCAGCAGATCGGCGCGGTGTTCGCGCAGTCCGTTGGATGCGTCCATGGAAGCGGCGGCCTTGTTGGTGCGCCGCAGGCACGCATCGGGCACGATCCCGCTCATGGCGGCGGTCAGGAGGGGTTTGTACTGCCAGGGCGTGACGCGCTCGCTCGGGCGCACGGCGAGGCATGCCTCGATGACGCGGTCGTCGAGGAACGGCGATGCCATCGGCAGGCCGGCCCGGGCCGCCATCCCGTCCCACTGACGGATGATGCGGGTGCAGGAAAGGATCTGTTCGAGGTCGGTGTGCAGGCCGCGGTCCGGGTGCAGCGGTACGGCGGTCAAGGCGGCCTCGCGCAGCGCCCGTTGGGCCATCCGTTCGGCGTCGGGGGTGACCCAGTCGAAGAGGCGAGGGGGCATGCCCCAGCCGACGCTGGTGCTGACGGTGGCGGGTAGTGGGTCTCGCAGGCGGCCGCTGGAGTCGGCCAGCCACTTCCCGTACGGCCGCGAGTCGGCCAGCGCGCGTGCCGTGCCGCCCAGTGGCCACTGCCACAGGGCCCTGAAGCCGCGCAGCTGGCGCAGCGCGAACAGCGGGCGGGTGCGGAGCAGTCGGTGGTAGTACGCCTCCGAGCACCAGGCCACGTGGTCGCCGCCGATGCCGGTCAGGTGCAACCGGCTGCCCCGCTCCGCCAGGCCGGGCAGGTGGTGCAGGACCCGCGAGCGGTCCATGACGCCGATAGTCGGTTCGTCCAGCAGGTCATCGATGCCGAGCAGGCCCGTGTAGACCAGCGGTGAAGCGTCGGCGTCCCAGACCACATGGTCAATGTCCGGCATCGACCGGGCGGCCTGTTCTGCCCAGTACAGATCGGTGTCGGCGGGGTCACGACCAGGCCAGGTGCTGGCCACTACCCGGGCCGGTGAGCGGTCCGCCAGGAAACAGATGGAAGTGGAATCCAGGCCGCCTGACAGGTCGCAGCTGACCACGCCACCCTGCCGGGTACGGGCGTCGACCGCCGCGGCCAGGGCTTCGCGGACGAGAGAGGCGCCATCGGCGAGCGTGCGTACCGGTTCCGGCGGTGTCCACCAGCGCGAGTGGCGTACGGTCCGGCCGTCCGGCGAGACGATCAGCGCGTCCTGGGGGGACACGGCGGTGATGCCTCGCCACATGGGTGCCCCGGCGAGTGGATGGGGAATGGGCCACAGCAGCCGGACGGCCAGTTGCTCCTCGTCCGGGTCGGTGCCGAGCGCGGCGGCGAGTACGTCGGCGCGGGTGGCAGCCACCTGTGTTCCGTCAACAGGGGCATGGAAGACCAGCCGGAGCCCGGAGGCGGTGCCCTGCACCCTGAGCCGCCCGCCGAGCGCGGCGACGAGATGGAAGCTCCCCGGAAGGGAGCGGGCCAGTGCGTCGAGTTCGGCGAGATCACGTAGCCGGCCGGCGTGGCGCCCGAGCTCTACGGCGTCGACCGGACAGCAGCCGATGACGGCGAGGGCCGTGTGGCCGGCGCGCGCGGTGACAATCTCCTCATCGTGCCACTGCCCCACCAGCCAGGGCCGGCCCGAAGCGTGCTGCAGGATTCGCGTTGCGGGGCGGGCGAAGGAGCGGGCCACGGCGGCCGCGTCCTCCCGGTCGGTGAAGACCGTGAAGTGCGCGTCGCCGGGGCCCGTCCCCGCACTCTCGTGCAGTTCAGTCATGACGTCGGGTCAGGAACCGTCGCCCGTCAGTTCTTGCTCAGGATGAGACGGTCGTTGCCGGAGCTCTGCAGGAGCCCGGTCTTCTTCCGGAACGTCCCGAGCCGGACCAGCGTCGGCGCCTCGTAAGCCTTCTTCATGACTTCTCCTCACATGGGGTGTCACGACCGCCCCCTGGCCGGCCGGGAACCGGAGACCGGTTCACTGCCGTCCCGTCCAGGCTCATCCGGAGCCGGAACAAGGAAGCGGGTGTACCCAAATAGCTACGTGCATAGGTGGATGCCACAGCAAGGTCGCTAGAGAAATTGGGATCATATGTAAAGTTCTAAAGTGGCCAGAGAGCTGTACTGCGGCTCACGAAGTTCGTCAAAAATGAAACATCAGGCGAGCGGGATGCGCGCAAGGACGGAAAAACGATTCGGCCTGCGCATCGAGAAGCACACGGTGGGTGTGGCGAAGAGGGCGCGCCGACTGGAGCCGGACGGAGCCGCCGGGGCGCACTCCGATCCTGCCTCCGCGCTCCCTTCCCCGCTTCTTCTGCCTGAATGGCTGGATGCTGCCGCCGATCTCCATTGCCTCGCAGACGGTCCGAGGCCAGGGGCAGGCCTCTCTATTGCAACATCGATCGAGCGGACCGCGTATCCGCGGTTCAAGCGGTAGAACCGCATGAGCCACATCCGTTCTTCTGAGGTGGTTTCCACGGACGCGAGTTGACCGGTCCGAACCGGGGGCCGTGTTTCATAGGTGTTCGCTCGTGAAACACGGCGCCGCCCGCCGATCATGCTGCGGGTTTCATGTTTCATGTGTTGTTGCAAATAGCTGGACGGCTGAAACACCCTCATGAAACAGTCAGGGCTCGTGAGCGACGACTTCAAGCGCGTGGAATCGCACGCCTGCCCGATGTCCACCTGCGCCGCCCCGGCGGGCTCGCCGTGCCGCACCGGCAAGGGCAAGGTGACCATCCAGTACCACACCGCCCGCTTCCGGCTGGTGCCAAAACTCGTCAAGGCGCTGAACGAACCGACCCCCGCCGTGCGCAAGCCCGGCTCGGTCTGGACCGAGCTGCCCCGGCCCAAGGGTGTCGGCACCGAGCCGGTCGGACACGTCCGCCTCGGGTACGCCCGTGCGTCCACGGCCCGCCAGTCCCTGGACTCCCAGCTCGACTCGCTGACCGAGGGGGGCGCCACCCGGATCTTCTCCGAGAAGATCTCCACCCGCGCCACCCGACGGCCCGAGCTGGACGAGGCCGTCAAGCTCGCCGGCGAACTGCGCGCCTCCGGCGTCCGCGTCACCCTCGTCGTCCACGAGCACAAACGACTCGGCCGCGGCATCGAACTGGCGACGCTGGCCGAAGAGCTCAAGGCCAGTGACGTCGGCCTTCACTTCCTCACCGGTGAGCTCCAGGGCTCGCACGACCCCTCCGGCGTCGTATTCACCGTGCTGGCGGCTCTCTCCGGCATGGAACGCGAGTACATCCGCGACCGCACCCTCGAAGGCCACGAGTCCGCCCGCAAGCGCGGCAAGACCATCGGCGGCGCGGGCGTCACCGACGACCACATGCTCTCCATGGCCCTCCACCTGCGGGAGCAAGAGATGAGCCTCCGCGGCATCGCCTCCCGCCTCGTCATCACCAACGGCCAGAAGAAGGGCCAGCACCCCTCACCCGCCACCGTCATGCGCATGCTGCGCGAACACGACGAACAGACCACCGCGCCTTTGGCGTCGTAGGCAACCGGCTACCCTCCACCTCCGGCGAGGGGGCAAGATCATTCCTTAGCGTTCAATCCAGCAGCGTTACCGGCGGGACCGTGAAGAAGGTGCTCACGCACTGGCCGGACATGCTGCGGGTGGCCGGCTCCCTGGTCACCAACCAGGTACGCGCCTACGACCTGCTGCGGATATTCGGCCGCGACGGGCATCCCACGCCCTTGGGGCAGGCGTTCGCCGAGTACGGGCGGATCGCCAAGAGCCTGCACCTGCTCGCCGTGGTCGACCCGGTCGACGACACCTACCGCCGGCAGATGCACAAGCAGCTCACCGTCCAGGAGTCCCGCCACAAGCTGGCCCCGGACATCTGCCACGGCAAGAAGGGCACCATCCACCAGGCGTACCGGGACGGGATGGAGGACCAGCTCGGCGCGCTCGGCCTGGTCCTGAACGCGGTGGTGCTGTGGACGACTCGGTACATCGACGCCGCCGTCGCCCAGCTCCGCGCCCAGGGGCACGAGATCCGCGACGAGAACGTGGCCCGACTGTCCCCGCTCAAGCACCGGAATTTGAACGTCCTTGGCCGCTACAGCTTCACCGCGTCCGTCCCGCGCGAGGGGCTGCGGCCCCTACGCGACCCGGACGCGGTCGAGCTGGACGACGATGACGACGACGGAGAGGAATGAGCCGGGCAGCTCGGGCGGCTCGGCAGTCAGTCGTCGATTTCGTGGGCCTTACAGCCCGGCGGGCTGCACTGCCTCCGGGGGACCGTCAGCCGGTGCAGCCGGGGACCGCGTCGGCCGGGCTGCAGTTGTTCGGCTGGTTGTCGCGGATGACGTCGCCGTTCAGGGTGAGGATGCCGGACGCCTTGAAGATGCCGCCGCCGTCGCCCGCCCGGTTGTGGGTGATGGTGTTCTGCTCCAGCGTGGTGGTGCCCAGCCCCGTGGTTCCCCCGGCGTGGTAGAGACCGCCGCCCTGAGCCGTGCCGTCTTTCGCGGTGACGGTGTTGCGGAGGACCTTGTTCCGCCTGGCCGTCAGTGTGCCGCCGTCGGGGTTGTCGAGGCCACCACCCTGAGCGGTGCCGTTCGGCGCGTCGACGGTGTTGCCGGTGATGCGGCTGTCGTTCAGGTCGAGCGTGCCGAAGGGGCCCACGCGGACGCCACCACCGCGCGCGGTGCCGTCCTTGGCGACCGCCCGGTTGCCACTGATCTTCACATCGCTCACAGTCATCAGGCCGTTGTTCGCGATGCCGCCGCCCTGGGCGACACCGTGCGGAGCGTCCGATGTGTTGTCGCTGATGGCGCCGCCGGTCACGGTCATCCTGCCGGGCGCCGGAATGCCGTTGGAGACTGCGGCACGCGCGAACCCGCCCGGGGCGAAGGAACGGTTCTTGCTGATGACCGTGTCCTCAACGGTCGTCTCGGCGAAGCTGATGATGCCAGCCGCGAAGGCGGTGCTCTGGGTGTCCTCGGTGACGGTGGCGGTGTTCCCGGTCAGCCGGGAGCGGGTGACCGTCAGCGGACCGTCGTTCGCGATGGCGCCGCCGGCAGCGCCGCCGCCGGTTGCGCTCCCGCTGTAGATGACGTGGTTTCCGGTGACTTCGGTCTCGCTCACGCTTCCGGTACCGGGGCTGTCGATGCCGCCGCCCTGGGCGAACACGTCGGACCGGGACGTGTTGCCGATGAATTTGCTGCGGGTCACCTTCATCGTTCCGGTGTTGGAGATACCGCCGCCACAGGCCAGGCCCGGGGGGTCGGGGAAAGCAGGGCAGTCCGTGGCGAAGCCGCCGCTGATCGTCGTGCGGGTGAGCGTCAGGTTTCCCGTCGGACCGACGAAGAGGATCCGGAACTTCGGCACGTTGTTCTCTCGCCCGTCCCGCCTGATCGTGGCCCCACGCCCGTCGATGGTGATCTCACTGGTGATCACCGGCAGCCCGTTGCCGGGGTTCACGGGGTCCGGCGACGTCAGCTTGTACGTGCACTTGGGCGCCAGCCGGAGTGTGTCCGGCCTCGGTGAGCTGTTCGCCGCGTTGATCGCCGCGACGAGATCCGGGACCGAGCAGCGAACCTGCGCCGTGGCGGCGTGAGCGGCCGGGACGGGGACCGCCACCAGCGCGCCCGCCACTAGGCCGAGGACGGCCGGGACATACCGACGAGACATCGGAGACTCCTCCTTCTGCGGTGACGGCCGGCCGTCAGGGGACCGCAACCAGCCGAGCCCAGCCGACCATGCGCAACCGCCGTCGGCTTCCCGGCGTGATCCGTACGGGCAGGCGGACAGCCCGGATGGAGCACGAAGACGCCGAACGGGCCAAGACACGCGAAGGGGTCGCACTCCAGGGCCGGCCCCTTCTCCGTGACGCAGCTCGCCGCACGACGGCCTCAGTCTCTGCGACCCGTCGACGCAGCCCTGCGGGAGACGGCCACCCCGACTCTCACAAACGGTCTTCGGCGGTAGGCATGCTGCGGTCTCCGTCGTGTCATCTCGGCATATCGCACTGGTATCGTCCCGATGATCGACGTGGATTCGGCGCGTCCCGGTTCCGGTGTCGGAGACAACTAGATCGTTTCGTCTGGATCACCTGCTCCTTCGCCCAAATACGCCGTTGACTGACGTGCAGTGGGCTCGGATCGAGCCGCGACTACCTGACCGGACGCCGAAGCGGGGTGGGGGGCTTTGGTCACCAGTTGTGCCTCTGGCTCAACTTCTGTGGAGCCGATCCCTGCGTGCTTGTCCTGGCGTCGAACCTGGCCTGTGACCTGCCAGTTCTCCGAGCTTGTAGGCAAGAGCCGCTGGCCGCCGATGCGGCACCCCAGAAAGGCCCTGGTCATGCCAGATGTCGAAGGTCGAGCTGTACGCGGCGATCCGACGCGACCACCGCGACCGCCTCTCAGCGGCGCCGGCCCATCCTGCCTCCTCCCTTCGTGAGGTTCTTGGTCATGGACGGGGGTTGCGGGTCTCCTCGGCCTTCCCCCTTTCGGGGAGATGATCTCTGGCCGCTGGGGTCGTTGAATGCGGGGATGTCTTCTGAGCGGACGGATCCGGAAGTGCTGGGCGGCCGAGACGACCTTGGTTGGGCCTCGTCTCGGCCGTCGGCCGTTCCGGAGGGCAGTGAGTTGCTCATCGACCAGATAGTCCTGGCGGTCAGGGCCGGCGACGATCCAGCGATCCGGGGCTTACTGGCCCGCCTCGCCTGGGTTGCCGATGTCACGGTGCTTCTACGACTGCGTCAGCGCCTCTATGAGGACGTCCCTGGCTGACCGGGTTCAGACGAAGGCCCGAGTAGCCGCCTTCCGCGGCCGACCCGGGCGATCAGGCGTCCATGTAGCCGGCGATCACGTCGAGCGTGGACTCGACGGAACCGAGCTGGGTGTTGAGGTGCTTGATCCACCGGCCCTTCGGCTGGAGGGTGGCGTGCGGGGCGACCACGCCGGTGATGAACCGGCGGATCTAGGTGAGCTTCTTGCGGATCACCGAGACCTCGTATGCCTGGAGCTCGGCCGCGTCCGAGCCGACCGTGCGGCATACAAACAGCGCACCACGGTCGAGCGGTGAGCCACCGCGTGCTGGCCAGGACGAGTGCCTCGATGGCGGGGCGAGCGCGGGAGCCTTGTCAGCGGACGACGTCGAAGACGTTCTTCTGCAGGCCGTTGGCGTAGGCCTCGTGCTCGACGAGCTTCAGCTTCTGTGTGTCCTTGTCGGTGGCGCTGAAGAGCCGCTTGCCCGCGCCGAGCAGCAGTGGGAAGACGACGAGGTGGAAGCGGTCGATCAGGCCGGCGTCCGAAAGAGCCTGGTTGAGAGAGGCACTGCCGTGGACGATGATCGGGCCACCCTCGGTCTCCTTCAGCGCGGCGACCTCGTCGAGCGAACGCAGGATCGTCGTCTCGCCCCAGTTCGACACCAGGTCGTCCTCGGTGAGGGTGGTGGAGACGACGTACTTCGGCATCACCTTGTAGTCGGCAAAGTCCTCCATGTCGGGCCACACAGGGCTGAACGCCTCGTAGCTGGTCCGGCCCATCAGGATCGCGGAGGCTTCCTTCTGCTCCCGGCCCTTGATCTCGAACGCCTCGGGGAGGAACTCGACGTCCTTGAAGGTCCACCCAGAGTTCCGGTAACCGGGCTCACCTCCCGGGCCCTCCACGACGCCGTCGAGCGATATGAAAGCGGTGCTGATCAGGGTACGCATCTCAAGTTCCTCGGTGTCTCGTGTCTGGTTCTCAGCGGGTTCGGCCGGTGCACACTTCGACCACACCCGTGGCTGCGGTGCAGCAATCATGATCTATGACCGTGGATCATGGAGAAACTCATCGGTCGTCGCCCGCCCCTTTCCCGACGGCCTCGGCCATCTGGCTCACCTTGGTGAGCCACACACGTGCCCGATCGTAAGAACCTCCAGCACTGCAACAGCGATGCGCGGTGCAAAGCCGCAACCGGTGGCGCGGCAACGTGTTGTAGTCGGACTCGGTGAACCAAACGAGACGGCTTAAGCGGCTGCGGCCCAGCCCATGGCAGCCACAGCAAGTGGAGGGGCCTGGTCACTGGTCGAGAGCTCTAACGCGGTTCGCGTACTCGCGACGGGCCTTTCGCTGCGCCAGGAGCGCTGAGGCCGTCGCGCGGATGACAGCGGTCAGGAGCGCTGGCACCTCAACATGCGGCCCTACCAGATCCGGGAGCCCAGCCCCAAGCTGAGGAATAGCGCACAGTCGAAGTACTGCCTCTCCACCAGTACGGCGACAGTGTGGAGCCTGCCGAATACCGGGTCTGGGTCCGGGCGCCTGAGCATGTACGGCCCGTGGACGGCGTCTCGTACGACGGCGTGCCTACCGAGCATCTGGAGCCGCCCACGGCCGTCCACCAGGCACTGGGGCCGCGCCGGCCATCCGGCTGGGTGCTGGCGAAGGCCGGCGGGCGCGGTCCCGGCCGGGGTGTCGTGCACACGGTCGACTGCGAGGAAGCCCCGGCCGGGGCACCGGTGCTCACGCTCAACCGGGCCCTGGACGCGGCGCAGCACCCGGGCACCCGGCTGTGCTCGCTGTGCGGCGCCGCTCAGGAGCTCGTCCTCAAGGGCTTCGGCGACAGCTGAGCGGTAGGGCGGAGCGCCACGCGTTGCGCGTCACGCGCGCCGACGTGGGCTGTGGGCTGCGGAACCGGGCGAAGGCTGTCGAGCACGCCTTGAAGCAGTGCGTTGATGTATGTGCGAGGCGGCAGGTCGTCCATGTTGAGGCGGCTGGGCTTGGTGCTCATCGGTCGGTGCAGGGCGTCATCGCCGCCGTTGCGGAAGTCGGCGAGCTTCTTGATGTACGCCTTGTCGGTCCTGCCGAACATCACGTTGGCTACGACCTGCGCAAACGTCTGGTGTCCGAAGGCGGGCGGGACATGGTCGAGGATGGCGCGCAGCAGCATCTGGCAGGCGTAGGGGTGCCGATTGGCGTGGTTGACGTTGAGCTCGTCCACCAGGGCGAGCAGTTTGTCGGGCTGGAGAGCGGAGTCCTTGGCTTCCAGGTCGGCGATCAGAGCTTCGTCGACGTAAGGGCCTGGGGCACCGGTCGGTGACGGGGCCGGCATGACGGGGGCGGCGCCAAGGACTCGCGCCCCATATACGGGGCGAGCCCAGTGATCGGGAGGGCGGGGCTTCCGAGGAACCACCACCCACAGCAAATAAAGTCCGCGCATGTTCCCGCTGTTCGGCAGCTATGCCCCGGTCGTGGCCTCCGACAGTCCCCGCCGGGCCGCGGAGGCGACGTGGTTGCGCGTCACCCGGGTGACCTCGTCCCAGAACGGCTTGGCGGTCAGGTACGTGCCGAGCGCGGACAGGAAGCCGAGGGAGACGTCCACACTGAGCCGCCCCTGTTCGGCCCAGTAGACGTCGCTCAGGTCCAGCAGCAGGGCGAACTCGTCAGTGATCAACGCGGTTCCGGCGCCGTAGGCAGCGGCGATGACGGGGTGGCCGACGGCGCGTTCGTCGCCGCGTACGGCGATTAGGCCGATACCGGCGAGGGTGGCGATGCCGAAGTTGTAGTGGTGCAGATGCTCGCCGCCCGCGGAGATGTTCCCCCAGGGCAGCCAGCCTCCGCGGATGCCGTGGGTGACCAGCCGGACCGTGCCCCAGGTGGTACCGAAGGCAACCCAGGTCACGATCAGCGATCGCTTCGTGGGGGTGAGATGCCGGTCGGCCGACTCCCGCCACCGCTCAACGAGCCGCGGCCTGGTTTGGGCGTGCTGCCGCGAGGTGTCGCATTTCATGGAGTGGACTCCAAACTTCGGCCCGCTTATGCCCACGGTCTTCTACGTCGCACGCCAGTCCACTCACGTGGACCTATCACTTGTGGAAGGAGCGTGGCCGACGGGTCGTCGCAGTCGTACGCTGCATCCGATGTGGTGATCGCCTTGCTGTTCATCACTCGGCCGCACAAAAGGCACTGCAGTCGCGGTCGAGAACGGGCCAGAGCAGTCCCCCGTCGACCTTCGTCGCCACGTGTTCGGCGCGCATGTTGTACATCGGCCACCTCCTACTCGAACGCAGGAAGTGGTCAAGCCCATGAGACGGCACGATCGCCCGAACCGGCGAGCTAAACCTGCCATCCGGGTGAACGGCTGCCGGTGCCGAGAAGCCGTCGACGGTGCGCGAGGCCCTGGGGCCCCGCCGGCCCTCCGGATGGGTCCTGCAAAAGCCGCACGCGGGCCGGTCCGCGCCGTTGTGCACGCACCGGACTGCGAAGAGGCACCGCAGGGCGCACCGCTGCTGCCGGAGTCGGCACTGAACGCAGCCGGGCACCCGCCTGTGCTCCCTGTGCGGAACCGCCCAGGAGCTGGACCCCGTGCTGCGCGGGTTCGAGGACGGCTTCGCCGACCGTTGAGCTCCAGACTCAGGCTGCTCTACCTTCTTGATCGGGTTGGTCCTCCCATTCGTAGGGTGAGGACACCCAGGGGTGTCGGGTGTGGCTATCAGGCTGCTGCCGACGGTGGCTTCCCTCGCTTCGCCGCCCGGCGCCCCACGACGACTCGGCCGCCGATTAGGAAGTGCGAACAAGTCGCTGAGTAGAGCAATGCCGGCGAGGTCGTCCGTGGTACGAACCGTACA
>NZ_JAPEOR010000012.1 GCF_026341125.1 Streptomyces sp. NBC_01142 | reverse complement strand
TGCCCCAGGACGCGAAGGACGTTGATTCGGTCGCGGTTTCACGATGGAGCAGGCCGAGGAGCGTGCGAGATGACCGATTCCCCCCACCCCTCCTCTGCGGAGATGCCGGCCGATCTCGTCTCTGAGGGGCCCGCCCCGCGCCCGTTCGCGTTCGCCACCGCTCTGGCCGCGAACCGCGAGGCGATCGGTCCTCTCCGTCACGACCTGGTGGACATGCTGCGGAAGTCGGGGCTCGGCCATCTCTCTGACGAGTTCGCGTTGGGGGCTCAGGAGCTCATGGCCAACGCGGTGGTGCATGGGTGCCGCCGCGTTCACGACGGCACGATCACGGTCTCGATGAGCTGCGACGGGCAGCGAATCAGGCTCAAGGTTCAGGACCCCTCGGACGAGCAGCCCCGCGTGCGCGCCGCTGCGGAGGACGAGATGAGTGGTCGCGGCATGCTCATCGTGCAGGCGTTCGCGGACCGTTGGGGTGTGGAAGCACCGTCAGACGGCGTCGGTAAATCGGTGTGGATGGAGATGTCCTGCACTCCGGCATCCGGCCAGGAGGCGGCATGAGCCTCAGCGGTCTCGTTCGTACAGGCTTCGGCCGACGCGTACCCGCCGAACTGTCACCGTTGCCCGGACGCTCGGTGGTGACGGCCGCCATGGAGACCATCGCCCTGGTGCTCGCCGAGACCGTCGTCGTGCCCGCGACGGAGCAAGATGCCTACGACCTGATGTCCAGGCTGCGTGACCATCACAGGCAGCTCGGCGAGGGCACGCCCGCAGCCGCTCCTGGGCTGGCGTCATTCCGCGTGACCGAAATCCTGCGTACATCGGGTGAACTGATCGATAGTCCTGTGCCGGGCGACCTGCTCAGGGCGCGTGATCACCTGCAGAGCGCCGCGACCGCGGTGAAAGAACTGCTCACCGCCATGGGCGCGGCCGGACTCATGTGCGTGCACCAACCCGAGTGTCCGCCCGCAGCGGCGCCGGACTTTCACAGTGCGCGCGTGCTGCTCTGTTGCCTGGCGACGGGTTACAGCCGCCTGTGCAACGGCGTCGTGCTGTTCGAGGACACCGGATTCCTCAAGCCGAATGGAGAGTTCGGCCCTCCGTCCCGGCCGCTGCCCCAGGTTGACGGGGAGGTGCTGAGCGCGTGAGCACACGTAGGGACTCCGCTCTCAAGGTTCCAGTGGCTCAGCTCCTCCCCCCGGAACAGGCCTACGACTACGAGTACTGGGCTCGGCGCTTGGTCGACTCCAGGTTGTTGCGTGGCGCGGTGGCAGTGGCTCTCTTCCGGGTCCCGCTGCTTGCCGTGCCCACGGGAGCTACGCGACGGGGCGGCCAGTTACACATGGTCGAAGAGGTCTTCGCTCGCCAAACCGCGGCCGCGTTGGACGGGCTCCCGGGATTCGCAGAGCTGTCACACAGGGGCCCGATCGTCGAATGGGGCGACAGGCCTTCAGCGTTCGGTCGACCGGGCGAGTGCCACGAGTTCTACGGTCTGCGTGATCCGGCCGGGGAGCTTGGTGGCCCCACGATGCCCCCTACTGGACACAGGGGGCACGGCTCGGAGACGGGACGCTGGCCTCCCTCCGCCGAGCAGCCGTCCGGCCGGATCCCGCCTCCTCGCGAGTCCGTGCCGGCCGTCGCAGCAGCGCTCCCTTAGCCCCGCGCGACGTCACGTCCCCGTTCTGGTGCCGCGCCGGCCTCCCCCGCTACGGCGCGGCACCAGGGCGGCCCTCACCAACCTGACGGTCACCACCGTCCTTACCGGAGAGCTGATGACTCCCCTACTGAGCACTCGCCACCCCTGGCGGCTGCAATTCGGCGAGGCCCCGCCGCCTTTCACACTGCCGCTTGAGCTCGATGTCGTACGCGTCAGCATGGGCCTCGGTATGGCCGCACTCGACGAGATGATCGACTGCGGGAACCGGGTCGGTCCCTTGCTGTGCTGCATGACTCACCGCCAGCTGCTCGTGCCGGTCACCTCCGGTACCGCCGACGTGTGGAGGGCCGCGCACTCGGCATGCGAGCCCGGGTCGTCACTTCAGTGCTCGCCCCAGGGGCCCCAGTTGCTCTGCCACAACCGTTTCTGGGTCGCGCCACCTCAATCGCTGACCTATCCGACCACTGACGCGGTCGTACTGCACGACAGCCTCAGCCTGATGCGTGCCCGGATGCGGAACGTCGGCCGGCAGCCGATGAGGCTTCGGACTCGGGAGATGTGCCATGTCTGATCACACAGCCGAGGTCTCGATGCCCTCCAGCCGGCGTCATCGCGCTCACGCCAGTGACAGCGTGGCCCTTCCGCCCGCGTTCGCGGGGAGCGTTCTCACGGGAGCGGTGGTGGCCGGTGGCTGGCTGCTCGATGGGTTCGAAGTACTGCCCACCCCGCTCGGCATCGCGACAGCTGTCGCCGCGGCCGCCTGCACGTTGTGGTGGACCGGAGCACGGTCACTTCGCGCGCGCCGCGGCCTGAGCCGGATGGGGGAAGTCCGGGGGGAGCGAGACGCCGCTCTTCAGGCTCTGAATGAGGTCGTCACCGCCATCGGTAGAGGCCGACAGCACGTCCGCTGGGCAGCGGAGCAAGCTGAGCAGGGCACCGCACACACCAACTTCTCGCCGGCCGCTGCCCCGTCACGCACCGGAAACCTGTGCGCTGACGCCGTTGTCCTGTTGGACGAGGCCTTCGACGAGGCGTGGAAGGCGGTGATGCTGGCCGCGGCCCGCCAGCACCAACACCTCAACGCGCAGGCGGAGCTCGCCGAGATCTTCAAGTCGATCTCGCCGCGTTTGCAGAGTCTGGTCAACCGCAGCATCACCGTCATCTCCGAGGTCGAGAGGGACATCGAGGATCCGGAGTTGATGGCCGAGCTGTTCCGGGTCGATCACCTGCTGACCCAAATCCGGCGCGCGGTCGAGAGCCTCGCTGTCCTGGGCGGTAACACCCCTCCCCGTGACAGCGCACCTGTGGTGCTGGCCACGGCGATCCGGCGCGCTGTCGCGGAGATCCCCGAGTATCACCGGGTGCGCGTGGCCTCGTCCCAGCACACAGCTGTCGCACTGCCGGGATACGTCAGCCCGAACGTGGTGCACCTGCTCGCTGCCCTGATGGAGAACGCGACCGGCTTCTCGAGTGACCGAGTGGAGGTCCACACCCATGAGGCCGCCGGCGGGATAGCCATCGAACTGCTCGACCGCGGCGCCGGCATGTCGCAGCAGAAGCGGGAATCACTCAACCGCCTGCTGGCCGCGCCGGAGAGCGAGGACCCTCGCGCCCGCCTGCGGGAAGGCAAGATCGGCCTCCTGGTCGCTGCCCTCCTCGCGAAACGGCACAAGATCACCATTCAGTTGGGGCCCAACATCGTCGGTGGGACCCAGGCCGTCGTGGTCCTCCCGAAAGAGCTGCTCGTCCCCGCCGACCGGCAGCACTCGCCTAAGCCCCCTCCTCAAAGGCCACGTCCTTCCGCGCACACGCCCGGCCCGGCGCGACGGGAGCACATGATGCCTCACCCGGACGACACCGCTGAGCTGCCCCGGCGCATCCGGCCTGCTCTGCAGGGCGAAAGCGCACCCGCGGCTTCTCCCGGTCAGAACGGAAGCCGACCGCAACTGCCCCGGCGTGGCGAGGCCGAGACGCGTATCCCGCCTCTGGTTCAGCAAGCACCGGCGGGACGCGCCACCGGCGGGCTGATGGCGAACTTCCGCTCTCGCAGACCGTCTGGAGACTCCCCCGAGTCTCCGCCACCCGCCGTTTGAGACGCCCCTCGTCCAGCCCACCCTCCATCCCTTACCAGGAGAAACCTATGCAAAGCGACGGCTTCCCGACCTCTGCCACGTCCGCCCGAGACCAGTTGAGCGGACTGCTCGCCGGGCTCCTCGACAAGGCACCCGGGACGACCCGCGCCCTCCTCGCTTCGGGTGACGGGCTGAAGCTGGCCTGGACCGAACAGCCGATCGACGATGCCGACAACCTCGCGGCCGTCATCTCCGGGCTGTACTCGCTCGGGCGCCAGCAGTTCAAGGACATGCCGGGCGGGATCCGTCAGGTCGTCGTCGAGCACGACGGCGGCAGCCTCTTCGTGATGAGCGCTGGCGCCGAGTTCACCGACAACAAGGCGGTGAACACCGTCCTGGCCGTTGTGGCCACGCCCGACGCGGATGCCGGCCAGGTCGGCTACGAGATGGAGACCTTCATCGGAGGCCTGGACGAGCACCTGGTCGTGGCGGCCCGGCCCAACTCGTTCAGCGGGCAGGGGCTGTGACGTGGAGGCCGGCGGATGGGCCGACAGCTCATTGGCGGACGTCCGTCCCTACACGATCACGGGAGGCCGCACCCGCTCGCACCACACGCTGCATCTCACCACCTGCCTGATCACCCGACCGGCCGCCCCCGGGACGGCCCACCCCAGTCCCGAGGGGGAGGCGCTGCTGCTGCACTGCAGCGGCGTCCCCCGCTCCGTTGCCGAACTCGCCGCCCGGACGTACCAGCCCGTGCAAGTGGTGAAGGTCCTGATCGGGGATCTCCTCGACTGCGACGCGTTGGCTCGGGCCAACCCCGTCGGCGCCGGAGCCGATCCCGACGTACACCTACTGGAGGCACTTCTTCATGGCCTACAAACTCGGCTCTGAGCCTGGGGGCGCGGCGCTCCCCGTGGCGGAGCTGAAGATCGTGGTTGCCGGCGGCTTCGGCGTCGGCAAGACCACGATGGTCGCCACAGTCAGCGAGATAGAGCCGCTGATGACGGAGGAAGTCCTTACCGACGCCGGCCGGGACATCGACGACCTGACCGGCGTGGCGGAGAAGACGACCACCACCGTGGCCATGGACTTCGGCCGGATCACGTTCGACGAGCCGCCCCGCCCCATGATTCTTTTCCTGTTCGGCACGCCAGGACAGGAGCGATTCTGGTTCGCCTGGCCCGACCTCTCGTACGGCGCGGTCGGCGCGGTGGTCCTGGCGGACACCCGGCGCCTTGAGGACTCTTTCGCCGCGGTCAGCTACTTCGAGCAGCTCAAGACGCCGTTCGTCGTCGCTGTCAACGAGTTCGACAACGCGTACCGCTACACGCCTGCCGAAGTGCGGCAGGCGCTCGAGCTCGACCCCGAAGTCCCGGTCCTCACCTGCGATGTCCGCAATCGCGCGTCCGCCATGACCGTTCTGATCCGCCTCGTGGAACACAGTCTCCGGCGCCGCCGTCACCTCACCTCTGGAGCCCTCGCATGACCTTCCCCACCGGTACCCCGCACGCGGGCACGCCGCAAACCGAACGGGACGCCGTGCTGCGCGCCCTCGGCCTGACCGGCCCCGAGCCGGAGCTCGACGCGTTCGCCACGCAGCTGGCCCAGGAGGCAGGCGTCCCCTACGCCATGGTCAACATCTTCGGGGCCGAGCAGCAGTTCTTCGGACTCCACACGCCCGGGGACGACAGCGAGCTGCCGACCGTCGGCCGCAGCATGCCCCTCGACCACGGGTTCTGCCCCGAGGTCGTCGACCGTAAGAAGGCCTTGGTCCTGCCGGACGTCTTCTCCTCGCCGCGGTTCGCCGGGAACACGGTCGTCGACCTGATCGGTATCCGGACCTACGCCGGCGCTCCCCTCCTGCACGGCGACACGGTGCTCGGCACCGTGTGCTTCGTGGGCCCGGTGGAGCGGGACCTGAGCACCGGGCGGGAGTCCCTCGCCCTGATCAAGCAGCGCCGCGACGACGTCATGAACTTCCTCTACCAGCGCGCCGGCATCCAGCCGTAGCCCGAACCCGCGCCGCCGCACGTCACGAGCGACTAACAGGGAGGGGAGCCCACAGTGTCCGATGCCTATCTCGAAGAGCGCCACCATCAACTCCGCGCACAGGTCCGTGCCTTCGCGGAGTCCAAGGTCGCACCGCGCGTGGCGGACATGGAGCGCACCGGCGCGGTGGAAACAGAGCTCGCGGCGGCCATCGCCCGGCAGGGGTGGATCGGCGTCACCGTCGACAAGTCCTACGGCGGCATGGGCGCCGGCCACCTCGCCAAGACCCTCATCATCGAGGAGCTGTCCAGGATCAGCGGCGCCATGGGCGCCATGGTCCAGGCCTCCCAACTCGGCGTCGCGAAGATCATCCACTTCGGCAGCGAACGGCAGAAGCGCGACTGGCTCCCCAAGATCGCCGAAGGGTCGTGCCTGCCGACCATCGCCGTCACCGAACCCGAAGCCGGCAGCCATGTGCTGGGCATGCAGATGACGGCACGTCGCGAGGGGCGTCACTACGTCCTCAACGGCCGCAAGATCTACATCGGCAACTCCCACATCGGGCACCTACACGGGGTCGTCGCCCGCACCGGCGAAGGCTCCAAGGGGCTCACCGCGTTCCTCGTCGAAGCGGACCGCCCCGGCCTGACCCTGCCCCCACCGGGCCAGACCCTCGGACTCCACGGCTTCAGCTTCGGCGAGCTGCACTTCAACGACTGCCGAATACCGGTCGGCAACCGCCTCGGCAGCGAGGGAGAGGGCCGGGACGTCGCCTACTCCTCCAGCGTCCTGTACGGGCGCCCCAACCTCACCGCGGTCGCCCTCGGCATCCACCAGGCGATCCTGGAACAGACCACGGCCTTCGCCAGCGAACGCGTCCGCTACGACAACCAGCTGCACCACCTGCCCAACATCAAGATCAAGATCGGGCAGATCCAGTCGCGCGTGATGACAGCCAGGCTCACCGCCTACCACGCCGCCCGCCTCCTGGACACCGGTGCGGCCTGCGACGCCGAGCTGATGAACGCCAAGCTGATCAACGTGGAACTGGCCTTGGACTCCGCCCGGGCCGCGATGGAGATCCACGCCGCAGCCGGACTG
Organism: Streptomyces sp. NBC_01142; assembly: GCF_026341125.1. Classification (NCBI taxonomy): domain Bacteria; kingdom Bacillati; phylum Actinomycetota; class Actinomycetes; order Kitasatosporales; family Streptomycetaceae; genus Streptomyces; species Streptomyces sp. NBC_01142. Next base: position 30,286 of record NZ_JAPEOR010000012.1, on the reverse strand, counting down.
CTGGCCGACGTCCCCATCGGCCGCTACCTGCGCGACGCCCACCACATCTTCGCCCCCGCCGGCACCTCGGACATCCAACTGCTGCGCCTCGCCGAGGTCGCGCTCGGCCAGAGCAAGGGCCAGTGGTCGCAACGGCTCTCCGCCGTGCTCTCTCCCGGCCCGGCCCCCACTGCCCTGACCTGACACCGCTCGCAGCAAGCCGTCCCTGCCCGGGTCGAGTTGAGATCCCCTCGCCCGGCGGCCTTCCAGCCTCCCAGGAGAAGCACGTGCCGCACCTCGCCCTCCCCACCGCCGCACACAAGGCCCCCGCCGTTGACCGCGGGCGGGCGGAAACCCGGCTCTTCATCGCTCCCTATGCGGACGAATCCATCAGCGACGTCAAGGTCCTCTTCGACGCACACGGCCGAGTCCGCTACGCCGACGAGCGTCCCAGCGACCGGTGCGTCGACGGATACCTGTGGGAACGGTGGGAGGGAACACAGACCGGCGGACAGCGCTGGTCCGAGCACCACCCGCAACGGCAGCGGCACGTCATGAGACAGCCGCCCAGATGCGGCGGCTGCTCCGGCGGGGCGGACCTGAACGAACGCGGGATGCTCTGGCTGCTGAACGCCAACGCCGGCACCGAGCAACTGACCTTTCCACGCGACATCATCACGGCCACCCCTCCGATGTGCGTGCCGGATGCGCACCGAGCTCTGCGCTTCTGCCGCGTCCTGCGCGAGGGGTTCATCGCCGTTCGCGCCCGGGTGGCCGAGCCGATCGGCGTCAAAGGCACCGTCTACTCCCCGTCGGTGCCTCCCCAGGAGGACCAGCTCGTCCTGTTCGACGACAGCCGCATGGACCGAGTCGTCGCTCGTCAGGTGATCCTCAAGCTCTACGACGCCGAACAGGACACGACCACCCTCCCGACCGGCGACGGGGAGGGGCACGACCGCCTTCACCCTCACGCCGCACTGGTCGGCAGGCGCCATGGCTGAGCCGGACCAGGAACAGCAGACGGTCCGCCTCGGGCACGCCTGGCTGACCTACACACAGCGCCGTCCGCACACGGTTCTCACGCTCGGAGGCGAGTTCTTCGTCTACGAGGCGCCGAGCATGCGCACGCATCTGGCACAGGTGATCGGCGAAGACGACGGGGACCTGATCCTCGTGACGCGGGACGTCACGTACTTCGACTCGACCTGCATCGGCGCGCTGATCAGGTCGATGCAGCAGCTGGAACAGTCTCCCCAGCGCGCCCTCCGCATCGTCGACTCCGGCGTGATGGCCAAGATCCTGCGCCTGACCGGCCTGGCGAACGTGATCGACCTCCACGCGACGGTCGCCGACGCCCACCAGGCGGCCGGCACCACGGCGGCCGCGGCCCGCGCCGCGCCGGTCTGACCACGGCCCGCCGTCCGAGCCCGCGCACCGGGGCTCAGCACCACCCACCCGACATCACACCCCGGCACGCCCGGCCCGTCCCCCGTGGCCTGCGTGCACCCGCACCGAACGGAACTTCTATGTTGGCCACCCGGCGTATCGAGGACTTCGGACTCGTCAGCGACATGCAGACCGCCGCCCTGATCGGCAGCGACGGGACGGTCGAATGGGCCTGCTTGCCCCGCTTCGACTCCCCCGCGATCTTCGCGAACCTGCTCGGCGACGAGGACAACGGCTTCTGGCGCATCGGCCCGGCCGGAGAGACGAGCCCGGTGTCCACCGACCGCCGCTACCGCGAGGACACCCTCGTCCTCGAGACCCGGTGGGTCACCGGCTCGGGCATCGTGAAGGTCATCGACTTCATGCCGCCCCGGGAGGACGGCGCACCACAACTCGTCCGCATCGTCGAGGGGATGAGCGGCCGAGTGCCCATGGCCTCCCGGCTCCGGTTGCGTATGGACTACGGATCCGTCGTCCCCTGGGTGGAGACCTGGGGCGATCGCACCCAGGCCGTCGCCGGACCGAACGCTGTGTGGCTTGACACCACGGCTCCCACGTACGGCGAGGACCTGACGACCTGCTCCGACTTCACCGTCACCGAGGGAGAACGCGTCACCTTCACCCTCACCTGGCACCCCTCCCATCTGAGCCCGCCTCCTGCACCGGACGCCGAGGAGGCGTTGAAGGTGACGGAGGAGTTCTGGACGGACTGGGTGGGCCAGTGCATCTACGAGGGCCCGTACCGCGAGGCCGTGGTCCGCTCACTGATCACGCTGAAGGCGCTGACCTACGCCCCGACCGGCGGCATCGTCGCCGCCCCGACCACCTCCCTGCCCGAGGACCTGGGCGGCAGCCGCAACTGGGACTACCGGTTCTGCTGGCTGCGCGACGCCGCCATCGCCCTCTCCTCGCTGCTGCGCACCGGCTACCGGGCCGAGGCCCGTGACTGGGCGGGGTGGCTCGTCCGGGCAGTGGCCGGCGACCCGGAGAAGCTCCAGATCATGTACGGAATCGCCGGTGAACGCCAGCTCCCGGAGAGCGAGTTGGACTGGCTGGGCGGATACGAGGACTCCCGCCCGGTGCGCATCGGCAACGAAGCCGCGGGCCAACTCCAGCTGGACGTGTACGGCGAAGTCGCTGAAACCCTCCACCGCGCCCGCGAGGCCGGACTGCCCGCCGGCCCCGCCGACCACCTACAGGTCAAGCTGATCCACTCCCTGGAGCAGCACTGGATGGAGCCGGACGACGGGATCTGGGAAGGCCGTGGCCCGCGCCGCCACCATGTGCACTCCAAGGTCATGGCCTGGGTGGCCGTGGACCGCACGGTGCAGCTGATCGAGTCCGGAGCCGTGGACGGCCCGCTGGAGCGATGGAGGTCCCTGCGCGAGACGATCCACCGTGACGTCTGCGAGCGCGGCTTCGACGCGGAACGCAACACCTTCACCCAGTCCTACGGTTCCAAGGAGCTCGACGCCGCGACCCTGCTCATCCCGCAGATGGGCTTCCTGCCCCCGGACGACCCTCGGGTCATCGGCACGATCGAAGCCATCCAGCGCGACCTGACGACCCCCGACGGCTTCGTCCTGCGCTACGCCACCGCAGGTGACGAGGTAGGGACCGACGGCCTGAGCGGCGACGAGGGCGCCTTCCTCGCCTGCAGCTTCTGGCTCGCCGACGACCTCGCCATGATCGGACGTCTCGACGAAGCCCGTGAACTCTTCGAACGGCTCCTCGGGCTGCGCAACGACCTGGGACTGCTCGCCGAGGAGTTTGACTCCAAGCGCAAGCGCCAGGTCGGCAACTTTCCGCAGGCGTTCTCCCACGTCGGACTGCTGGACACGGCCCTCACCCTCGCGCGTACGTTCGCCGCGGTGGGGGTGGCGGCGTGAAGGTTCTCCCTCCGCTGAGCGGCGACCTCTGGTTACGCATATCCGTGGCGCTGGCGCGTCTTCTGCTCACCTGGCGGGCGCCGCTTCCGGGCTTCGGCGATGCCGGCCCGTTCGCCACCTTCATCACCCCCGCACGCCACGAGGCCCAGCACGGCCGCTGGGCCCGAGGGCTCCGGCCGTTCGGGGGCACGGCGTGAGGGCCATGACTCAGCCATCGTCCGCCGCCAACCGGCAACTGAGCTCGCTGCGACGGGTCCAGCTCGAGACGGCCCTGCGGAACGTCCAGGGGGAGAAGCGGTTCGGCCTCTACGTCCTCGTCAACCCCGAGCAGGATCCCGCTCCCCGCCTCGCTGTCGTGCAGGCCCTGGCCACCAGGCGGCAGTGGACCGTGGCAACCCGCGCCATCGATCACACGGGGCCCACCGACCCGGCCATGCGCCCTCAACTGGCGCGACTGCTCACTGCACTTCGGCAACGAGAGATCCACGGCATCGTCGCCGCCTCCCGAGTCGACATCAGCGACGACGACCAGGAGTACGAGGCGATGCTCCACCAACTGCGAGCCCTGCACGCCGGGCTCGCCCTCGCCTGCGAGGAAACCGTCCTGTGACATCACCGAGAACGCATGGAGCAGCGATGACGACGCAGGCCCCGAAGCCGAACCCACCCTCCAGCTCCCTAGATCTCCCCTCTATCGAGAAGGGCAAGAAGCTCACCGGGGCCGAGAGAGAAGACTTCGCGAAGAAGGTCGTGGCCGCCTATCGCACCCCGGATCGCAAAGTCACGATCCGCGAGATCTGCGAGACGACGAACCGGTCCTACGGCGCCATCCATTCCCTGCTGAGCGAGGCCGGGGCCACGAAGCGCGGCCGTAGGCCGACAGGTGCTTCCGGACCGGTGGCAAAGTGAGCGGGCCGCACGAGCCCGGGGCGAATCACGTCGCGTTCGCCAGCGAGCTGCTGAGCCGGGCAGAAGCCACCAGAGAGCAGTGGCGCACGCCCGGAGCCGAACGGGTCCGCATGACGCCGGAGGCCCTCGTGGTCGTCCAGCAGACCCAGCAGGACAACGCCGCCGGGCTGCACCGGATCGTGGAGCGCTTGGGACGGTGGCCGGGCCACAGCACCGTGGGTGAGAAGGCCTGCCAGGCGGCCGTGACTCTCGCGGTGCACTGCGACCACGACCCGGCCTTCCAGCAGAGGCTTCTGCGCCTACTCCAGACGGCCGTGCAATCCGGTGAAGCCACGAGCGCCCAGCTCGCTCACCTACACGACCGCTGTCTCGTCAACGCCGGGCAACCCCAGGTGTACGGCACCCAGCACTGGTACCGCGCCGACGGGGAGCTCGAAGCGCATCGGATCGCCGACCCCGCGCAGCTCGATACCCGCAGGGCCGGTGTCGGCCTGCCCCCGTACGCCGAGCAGGCCCGCCATCTGCGCGAGCGCCACGGGCCGCTCGGCTCCTTATCGATCTCCGCAACTGCGGAGCCCATCCCCCTGTCCGAAAGGCACGCGGCATGAACGCACCCACCATCACCGCGCTGAACTGGAATGTGGAGAAGGGCATCAACTGGGAGGAGGCCGCTTCCTGGGTCCAGCAGCAGGCCCCGGACATCCTCTTCCAGCAGGAGGTCCAGCCCGGACAGCTCGACGCCCAGGCCGAGCGCCTGGCCATGGACGGGTATATCGCCGTCCACCGGCCGGGCAGCAACAACGACAACGCCATCTTCCTCAAGCGCGGCGGCCCGCTCGCCTTCGTGGAGGAGTACGAGCAGAGCTGGGCACCGTGGCACGCCCCCGCCAACATCGCGGTGAAACTGCGCGACGACGACGGCACGCTCAGCCCCCGACAGATCAGCTGCGTCAGCGGGCACGCCTGCTACTGGTCCCCCGAGCACCGGCTGACCGAGGCGAAGTGGTGCTCCACGCTGGCCAAGCCCGGCTGGCTCGCCGTCCACTTCTGGGACTGGAACAGCTACCGCACCGGGGAAGGCGGCCCCTGGGACGGCTACACGGATCACGCCTTCGTGGCGAACCGCACCTACCACGAGTGCGGACGCCGCCACACCGACGACCGGCCGGACCGCGAGCTGCTCGCGGCCGGATATGTCGAGATGGCCCGCCACGCGGCGCAGCACCTTGACCAGCCCGACGCGCTGAACGCGTCCTCCGGCTACCGCGACCACCCCGGCCGACCGCCAGGCCCCACGTACTGCATCGACCGCGGATACCTCAGCGCGGAACTCGCCCCCGCCCTGACCCGCTTCACCGTCTGCGACACCCCCGACCTGCGTCGGCTGTCCGACCATCTGCCCCTGCGAGCCGAGTTCGACGTCGCGGAACTGCGCACGATCCTGCACCGGCCCGCCGCGACGTATCAGCCGCACGACAACCGGCGCGCCCCCGTACCCAAGTCCCCCGCCGGCGCGACGGCCTGACCGCCAACGCCCCACCCCCCGCTCTACGACGGACCACAAGGAGGACTCTTGCCCACACCTGCGGCGCTCGACGAGTACGACGAGCCGGTCGTGCGAATCATCACCCTCAACCTGGAGAAGGACGGCGGAGAAGACCACGAGAACGGGGAGCACCCGCGCAGGTGGCGGGCTGCCCACGAGGAGTTCCTCGCGCCCCGGCGCCCCGACGTGATCCTCCGCCAGGAAGCCACCTACAGCCACCTCCACGACCAGCGCCGTCTCCGCGCGGCAGAGGGCATCCTCGGGATGAGGGGCTTCCTCAGCCCGAACGGGTCGGGCCGCAACCCCACCGCCCTCTTCCTGCGCCCCGAGACTTTCCCGCAGGCTCAGCGGCTGGAGCAACTGCGGTACTGGCGGACGCCGCCCACCATCGTCGTCACCCAGCTCGCCGAGGTTCCGGAGGTCGACGTTGTTGTCACCTCGTGGCACGCCGCGTTCAACTCGCCCCGCGGCCGAGAGCGCGAAGCCGAGGAACTCACGGCGCTCGCCGACAAGATGAAGAAGGGGACGGCGTTCGTCGGCGGCGGGGACTGCAACGAGTATGTGCGACGTGAGGTCGCATTCTGACAGTGGAACATCTGCGTGAGAGCGATGTCCCCCGGCTTGTGACCTGGAGTCGGTCGGCAGCCTCGGGTGCGTTCCGGGTAACCAGAAGGTGCTAAGCCGAGGTGAAAAGTCCAAGGGCGAACGGGTCCACCGGGAGCTACAGGCGAGCCGAAGATGGGACGGGTGAACGAAAGTGAATCCTCGTAGTAAAGAGTCGTTATGCATAACCCGCGACAGTGGACAGCAAGCGGCGGGTATAAACCTGGGGCTTGAGAAGGCCCATGCGACTCCCGGTCGGTATTTGCTGGGAAGTAGGTCACCGCAGGTTCGGCTCAGAGAGGGCACCCACCCCCATCGCATCTGTGGAATGTGGAACACGGAAACCCCGTATAGGTCCGGGACTGGTCTCCCGGTAAGCCGGAGGTAACGAAGGCCCAACCCCTATGCGGGAACAGGATGCTCCAAGAAGCGAAGGCCGCCAGGGCGAAAGCCCAGGGGAAACGACAGGCGAACTGGACTCACCCAGCTGTCCATAACCCGGCGGATACCGGGCTCGTGTCCGGACCCGAAAGGGGGCTGACATGGAGCAGGTGGACCATGTGGAAGCGAAACGCCAGAAGCCATAACCGAGGCACAAGTTAGACGAGGAAGGAACGATGACAGGAAAATTGGGCGCCGTGCCCTCCGCGAACGGACCCGAGGACGTGACAACCGATGCCGAGTTCTGGTCGACTATCGACTGGCGCACGGAAGAGGAGCACGTACGGCGACTGCGCCAACGAATCTACAGGGCCAGCAGGCAAGGCGATCACAAGAGTGTTCGCAACCTTCAGAAGCTGATGATGCGGTCCCGCGCCAACACCCTGACCAGTGTCAAGCGGGTATCTCAGATCAGCACCGGTAAGAAAACGGCGGGCATTGACGGGGTGACAGCCCTCACCCCGACCGCGCGAGGTCGAATGGCGAGAGATATACTCGCCAAACCGGCTCTCTCCGCGAAGCCCGTCAAGCGTGTGCTCATTCCGAAAGCCAACGGGAAGATGCGCCCGCTCGGAATCCCCGTCCTGATGGATCGAGCCAACCAAGCCAGGGTCAAGAACGCTCTTGAACCGGAGTGGGAAGCAAAATTCGAGGGGCGGAGCTATGGGTTTCGACCCGGTCGCTCAACCCACGATGCGATCGAGATGATCTTCAAGCAGATCGGGAACAGGGCAGCTCGCAAGGTCTGGGTCCTCGATGCAGACCTCTCGGCCGCCTTCGATCGCATCAGCCATCAGCACCTCATGGATTCGATCGGCCTGTTTCCCGGCCGACGACAGATCCTCGGGTGGTTGAAGGCTGGCGTAATGGATGGGGCCACATTCGCTCACGCAGTGGAGGGCACGCCGCAAGGTGGTGTTATTTCTCCGCTGCTGCTAAATGTGGCCCTTCACGGAATGGGGGATGCCATCGGGGCCAACCGGCCTTTCAAGGGCCGGAAGGGTGCCCCGGTGCCGCCCGCACTGGTGAGGTACGCCGACGACTTCGTGGTGATGTGTACCTCGAAGGAGCAAGCGCACTCCCTCCGCGAAACATTGACCGCATGGCTTGAGCCCAGAGGTCTCGCGTTCAACAGCGAGAAGACCCGCGTCGTCCATGTCGATGACGGGTTTGACTTTCTGGGGTTCAACGTGCGTCGATACGGCGGGAAAACCCTCATCAAGCCGAGTCGAGACGCCATCGAACGGGCAAAGGAACGGATCAGAACTGTAATCCGAAAGGGCAGGGGAGCCCCGGTCGAGAGACTGGTGGCGACGCTCAACCCTTACGTACGCGGCTGGTCCACCTACTACCGTCACGTGGTGTCTTCGGAAGTGTTCAGCACGCTCGACTACTTCATGTACCACGCCCTGCAAAGCTGGACGCGCAGGTCGCATTCCAACAAAACCCTCGGGTGGATTAGGAAACGGTACTGGGGGATGTTCGCGCCGGGCCGCACGGACAAGTGGGTATTTGGCTCTCCGGATAGGTACCTACAGAAGTTCGCATGGACCCGGATCGAGCGTCATGTCTTGGTCGCCGGGGAGAATTCCCCCGACGACTCGACGCTAGAAGAGTATTGGGCACATCGTCGCCGGAAGCGGATGCCGCAAACCGAGTCCAAACGGATTCTCTCGCTGGCAGCCCGTCAGAAGGGGCTCTGCACCAGGTGTGGACGAGACCTTATCGAAGGGGCGGATTACGACCCCGATGATGTGAGGGACTGGGCCAGGTGGTTCACAGCGAATCTACGGGGCATCAACGTCCATCACACGGTCTACCGGAGTCAGGGCGGCGGTAACCGCTCTGACAACCTGGAAGTGATTCACACGCAATGTCACCGGCAGATTCATGCCGGCGACTACCGGAAGGGAATACGCCATGCTGGCCATAAGTCTGCTTGAGCCGTGTGCGTCGAAAGGCGCTTGCACGGTTCTGAGGGGGGCGGGATGCAGTAATGCATCCCGCCTACCCGACCCCCTTGCCCATGGCGAGACGGTCGCGCACGTCGACTGGGCGAGCCCGGACGTCACGGACCGGGTCCACATCCGGCACCGCACCAACGCCGGGCCCGGTGGGACCCGCGTCAGTTGCACGTACCTCGACGACACCCTGCTGGGATGTGGTCTGCACGATCCAGCCCGATACGCCGCCCACGAGCTGGGGATGGCCGACGCGCTGGATTCGACCGCCGGACACGCAGCCGAAGGCCAGGGCGGCGGGCGACGCATCGACCGGATCTACCTCGACCCCTGGATGGTGCAGGCGGTCCTCGCGGTACGCGTTCTGGACACCACGGGGCTTTCGGACCATCACGCGGTCGAGGTCGTTCTGTCGCGCCGCAAGTTGGCTGAGGCCCTTCGGCGTGAGTTCACCTCGCTCCCTCCGAGCTCGGCTCTTACCCACTCCGCAAACGCGGGCGCCCCGTCAATTACCAGCCCGGAAGGGATGACTCCCGCATGAGCACCGCACCCCTGACCCTGCTCAGCTGGAATTTCGAGAACAACGGCAAGAAGGACCCGGCGCGACGGCAGGCCGGTGACGAGCTGCTGAAATCGCTCAACCCCGACCTCGTCTTCCGCCAGGAGCTCTGGGACGCCGACGAGAACGGCCGCACGGTCTTCAACGCACAGGCCCGCGCGCTCGGCATGCACGGCGAACTCGGCGACGGCTCCTGCACCGCCGTGTTCATCAACCCCGGGCGGTTCTCCGTCGTCCGGGACTGGACGCAGAGCCGGGGCCCCCAATTCGTACTGCCGCCGACCGCCCTCACCCTCCGCTACGAGGAAGCCGGCCCCGACGCACTCCCCTTCATCGCGGTGTCCTACCACCTCAACTACGCCAGCCCCGCCCAGCGCCTGCTGGAAGCCGAGTGGCTGACCACCTGGGCCGACAAAGGGTGGACCACACCCGACGGCACGCGCGTCACCCTGCCCGCGGTCTTCGCCGGGGACAACAACTCTTTCCCGGTCCCCGGCGCCGACGGGGACCCGGCGCTGCCGGAACTGCTCGCCATCAAGAACGCTCCGCACCGCCTCCACCGCTCCTATCCCGGCCCGGACGGCGCCCGCGTGCCGGACACCCGCCCCGACGCCGCTCTGCGCACGGCGGGACTCGAGGACGTGGCCCGCTACTGGGCAGCCACCCAGAACGGCACCCCGGCCGCAGTCTCCCGCACCGTGAACGCCTGCGACACCCACGGGCCCGACAGCCGGATCGACCGCGCCTACGCCACCCCCGAATTGCTGCCCGCGGTGGACGAGGTCGACGTGATCGAGGTCGACGCCGACCTGTCCGACCACCACATCCTGCGGATCCGGATGAACGCCGGACGCCTCGTAGAGATCCTCAACCGCGCAGCAGCGTAGAACGCCCGCCAGGCCACGCATCCGGCTCACGTGAGCAGCCCCTTCGGGCCGGATGCGTGGCCGTGGGGCACCTCGCATCACCACCACAGGAGTGACCTTGCTGGACAAGACCGCTACCCCCGAGAAACGCCCCTTGGCCGGAGTCGCCGCGGCGCTGGGCGTGTTGGACGGATGGCGCGCTATGAGCTGGGCGGACGTGGCCGAAGCTGCCGGCCGCATCGCGCACCTTCTGTGGGACGACTGGAGCCGGTCCGGCGCGTTCGAGTCCCTCGCGGCGCACGACCAGGCCGCGGTCCTCCACGCCCTGGCCGTCGGACGGCGGGTGCACTCCGAGCCGCGCAGCCGCCTGGGGCCCGACTTCTGGCAGTCCCGCGTGGACGAATTTCGCACCGAGGCGGCCTACTCCGCGGCCCTACGGGGCGACCTCCAGGGCAGCACCAGCCTGATCACCGACAGATCTCGGGAGGCGATCGAGGCAGTGCACCAGTGGCAGCGGCTCCGCGCGCTTCCCTCCGCCTGGCAGGACGAGGTCCTCGAAAGGCTGTCGCCGGACCGGAGATACAGCTGGCGAGCCGATACCTCTCCCGCGCTCCCCTCGCTTGATGAGGCTCTGCGCCACGCTGAGGCCGCCGTCTCCAACGGCACGCTTCCGGTGCCGGGCGACGACCGATGGCTGCTGGCCGGCGTGCGAGGACAAGACCTCGTGAGCCGCCTTTCCCGTCTTCCGGAGGGGTGGCAGACCGAGGCGGTGCGGCGGATGGCCGACGGTGTCACCCCGCTGACCTCGGTCTCCGACGCTGCGCAGTCCATCAACATCGTGCGGGTCTTCGGCGTCTACATCGCCTGGAACGCCGCTTCCCCGTCTCACACGTCCAGGCCCGCGCCGCGCGCCTGATCTCTCTCGTGCCGCTACGTCACTAGATCCCGTCGGAGCCCGTCATGGTCGGTCCCTCATTCGAGCAGCCGCCAGCCCTCACCTCTCGCAGAGCCAAGGCCGCGCGCACGCCGGTCAGCGGCACGCCGAAGGCGCCCACGCGCCAGAGGATCAAGCTGCCCAATCGCTTGCTGGAGGACGCCGTCCAGCGTTCGGGCATGTCGTACAACGAGGTGGCAGCAGCGGTCCGGGAGATGGCGGCGGCCGAAGGGCAGCACCATGTGGCAACCGACCGGACTCGGGTGGGGCACTGGATCAACGACGGAGGCCAGCCGCAGGACCCCGTGCCCCGGTACCTGGCAGCGATCTTCACCAACGCCCTGGGCCTCACCCGGCCGTTGACCCCTGCGGACCTCGGTTTCAAGGACGCCATCGGCGAGGCGGCGGCACCCACTGAGCCCGCGATCCCGACTCCGGTCCTTACGGCGTTGGGGGCCACGCCCGAGGAAGCGCGCGCCTACGCGCGGACGGCAACCATCACCGATCTGAAGCCTGGGGACCTCGAGGACCTCGAGCTGTCCATACATCAGCTCGCCGCGAGTTACTCGTCCAAGGCCCTGGACGAACTGTGGGTGGAGGTGGACCGATGCCGGAAGCGGGCCCACAGCCTCCTCACGCACTGCCGGCACACGCTGCGGGAAGGCCGCGATCTGACCCGGCACGCCGGGATGCTGTCGATCATCCTCGCCTGGATCGCGCACGACCTCGGGGAGGACGACCTGGTGCAGGCCTACTGCGACGACGCCTGGGCTCAGGGGATGGAGGCCGACGCGCTCGACGTGTGCGCTTGGTCCGAGGACGTACGGTGCACCCACGCCCTGTACGCCGGGCGCCCCTACGATGCCTTCGCGGCCGCGGCACGCGGGCTGTCCGTAGCACCGCCGGGAGCCCGCATCGCGCTGCGCCTCACCGCTCAACTGGCGCGCGTCAACGCCCGGCTGAACAACCGCTCGGCCTTCACCGATGTCATGGCCCGAGTCCGCCCTCACAGCGAGCAGTTGCCCCTTCACCGCAGCGGCCTGTTCGGTCTCGACGCCGCCGTTCTCGCCTCCTACGAAGCCTCCTCACGCATCTGGCTCGGCGACCACCAGGAAGCGATCACCGCTGCCCAGACAGCCATCGAGTACTACCGGGCGATGCCACGCCCTCAGCTGGCACCGACCCGGCTGGCCATCGCCCACCTCGATCTGGCACTTGCTCACACAGCTCTCGGCGATCCGGACCAAGCCGTGGCCGCCGCTTGCCAGGCCCTCGCCAGCAACCGCATCGTCGACTCCGTGCGGCGGCGCAGCGAGCACCTGGAACACCGACTGCTACTGCGCTACCCCGAGTTGCGCACCGTGCGCGACTTCAGCGAAGAACTCCACGACCAACTGTCGCGTGACACGGCCACGCCCCGCTCAGCATGAGTGGCGCAGCGCGTGGCGCGGGGATCGCGACACCTGGCCCGCTGGTGGCGCTACAGCCCGCTGGGATCAACTGCTCGCGACGCCGGCGCCCAAGAGCGCGGCGCCTCACACACGTCAACGGCCTTGGTCGATCCGAGCGCCGTTCCAGAACCTAGGCCCGAGGGGTGGACGATGGCGGACGACAGCTCTGCCGCACCGAGTGAGTTCGCCGCTGTCGTCCGGCGGGCGTGGGCGCACAGCCTGAACGGCGGCCCCTTTGCCACCGACGACGACTTCTTCGCCTGCGGCGGTGATTCCCTCGCCGCTCTCGCAGCGGCAAGCGAAGTGGCCACGGCGACCGGTCTCGACGTGCCTGCGCTGTGGCTCTACGAGAACCCCCGCCTCGAAGACGCCGTACGGGCCCTGACTGCCGCCGCCGAAGGCGGCCTGGCCCCGATCGAGCCGCAGGAGCGGGCGGGGGCACACCCGCTGTCCTTCCAGCAGGAGGGGCTGCTGCGGGTGATGGACCACATCCGTGCGGGCCACCGCTACCACGTCGCCTACGCCATTGAGCTCCCGGACAGTGTCGACGAAGGACGGCTCGCGGCAGCCGTCACCCGTCTCGCGAGCCGACACCCTGCCCTGACAACTCGGATCACCGGCGCCGGCGAGCTCGCCCGGCAGGAGGTCGCCGGCGCCGCGGAGTTGGAGCTGAAGCCGTTGCGCGTTATGTGCCCGGACGACGCGGTGGCCGCCACGAAGCTGTGGGCGGCGGCGTCCGTGATCAATCTGGACGGGCCACTCGCCCGGTTCGCACTGATCGGCTCCGGATCGCAGCGTGTACTGGCGCTGGTCGCCCATCAGATGGTCATGGACCCCTGGTCGTGGGGCCTGCTCCTGCGCGACCTGGCTGTCCTCCACGACGATCCGGATGCCGGGGGCGGCCCCGCCCTGGCCTACTCCGACTACGCGCGCTGGCAACGCCAGCACCTGTCGGGCGCCGCGTACGAGCATCACCTCGGCCACTGGCGCCGCACAGCAGAGGGGTATCCCTCCGGCGGAGTGCCGCTACCCGGCCCGCGAGGCGACATCCCCGCCGCCGGACCGGCCGCGCGGCTCCCCCTTGCTGTCCCCGCCGAGCATGCCCAGGCGCTGCACACCGCCGGCCAGATGATGGGCGCTTCCCTCTTCGAGGTACTCCTGAGCCTGTTCCACGTCGCGGTCGGCCGGTGGGCCGGAACGTCGGACGTCCTGGTGGCCAGCGCCACGGCCAGCCGGACACGCCCCGGGAGCGAGAACATCGCCGGGTTCTTCGTCAACGGCCGCTTCACCCGCACCGCTCTGACAGAGCTGCGGACCTTCGGGGACCTGATCGGGCACGTCCGAGACCGCTGGCGCGCGGGAGACCCTCACCGCGAACTGCACCTGGAGAAGGTCCTGTTCGACCTCGGCCGCCCGGACATGGCGAACATCAAGTTCTCCGTCAACGCGATCCCGACGCTGACCGGCCTGACGCTGACCGGAGAGCCGCTGCGCTTGGTGTCCGTGCCGGGGGCCCGCAGTGCCCGACGGCACATCAGCGTCGGGCTAGCACCGGATGCCGGAGGCGGCCTGTCCGGAGCACTGACGTACCGCACGGACCTCCTCGTCCCGGCACAGGTCCGGGCGCTGGCGCAGGAGTTCTTGACGCTGTGCTCCTCCGCCGCCCACGCGCCTGCGACCGCCCTGATCACCCGCTAGTCCCCGAGCCGCGCCCTCCTTCTATCGCGCGGCATGACCTGCAGAGAAGGACATCAGGATGAAGGCGCTGGTACTGGCCGCCGGCCAAGGCAGCCGGCTCGGCCGGTGGACGCCCGCTCTGCCCAAACCCTTCGCTCCGGTGGCCAACCGACCGGTGCTCGCCTGGGTGCTGGACCACCTGGACACCGCAGCCGTCGAGGAAATCGGCGTCATCGTGCCCAGCAACTCCCTGGCCCTGTACGAGCAGGCCTTCGGCACGCGCACCGTCGCGGGCACCCCGGTGACCTGGCTTCCCGAGCACATGCCGCTGGGCACGGGTGGCTGCCTGCGCGATCAGGCAGCGTTCCTCGCCGGGACACCGGCCGTGATCGTGCCCGCGGACATCATCTCGGGAGTCGACTTGCGCGCCCTGATCGCCCATCACGCCCGGACGGGTGCGGCGGTGACGGTGGCGGCGGTGCCCCGGGACGGGCAGGTGTGGCAGGGAGATGTCCTGGTCCCGGATCCCGACGAGCCGGGGCGCGCTGCCGCGTACGCGTTCAAGCCGCGGCCCGGCCCCGGGACGCGACTGGGGTCCACCGGGGCGTGGCTCGTCGACCCGGCGGTCTTCCCCCACATACCCGAGGGCCGGTTCTGCGACTTCTCCAGCGGAGTACTCCCCCGCCTGACGGGGCTCGGGCTGCGGCTCGGACTGTTCGACGCCGGCGAAGGGGTGTACCTGCGCGACATCGGCACCCCGGCGAAGCTGCTGACCGGCAACCAGGAAGCCGTACGCGGGCTCACGGCCGCCGCCCCGCGCCCGCTGTCCGGCCCCGCCCCCCTCATAGGTGACGGCGCCGAAGTCGATGACCAGGTACTAATCGGGCCGGGGGCCCGGATCGGCGCCGGCGCGAGCGTCGTCGGCCCCTCCGTCATCGGGGCGAACGCCGAGCTCGGCGCCGGAGCGGTCGTGACGGCATCCGTCATCCTCCCCGGCGGGCGCGTCTCAGCCGGGGCCCGCATTGATGCGGAGGTCGTCGGGACGGGCGAGCAAGCCCTCCAGGCGCTGCTGGACTACGCCCCCTTCGGCGGCACACGGTGAGCGCCCGGGCACGTCTGACCGGCCGGCCGTGGCCGGGAGTCGCCGAGCAGATAGCCCACTGGTGCGCCACGACCCCGCTGGCACCCGCCGTCGTCCAAGGCAGCCGGACGTGGACCTACCGCGAACTCGAAGCCGCCGCCGGCGCCATCGCTACCGCCCTGCAGGCGCAGTTGCCCGGCCCCGGCCGGGTGGTCGCTGTGACGGGACCCCGCGGCTTCACGACCGTCGCGGCCTGGGTGGCGGTGCTGGCGACGCGGAGTGTGCTCCTGCCTGTCGACCCCGGACTGGCGTCCGCGCAGAGCGCGAGGATGGTGAGCCGGGCCGGCGCCGATCTTGTCCTCGCGCTCGACGGCGCCCGCGTCCCGACTGCGGATGGTGCGAGTGTCCTGCGGCTGGACAGTGGTCAACTCGGCCCCGGCGGACGGCTTCCCCTGGGGGAGCCGCCGCAGCCCGAGGAGCCGGGCTACGTGCTCTTCACCTCCGGCAGCACCGGTCAGCCCAAGGCCATCCTGGGCCGCCATCGCAGCCTCGCGCACTTCCTCACGTGGCTCCGGAACGCTCTCCACGTGCAGCCCTGCGACCGGATCGGGCATCTGGCCGGTGTGGGATTCGACGTCACCCTGCGCGAAGTCCTGCTTCCGCTGTCTGCGGGCGCCACCCTCTGCCTTCCGCCGCCCGCGCCCCTGCCGCCCGCCCAGGCCCTGGCATGGCTGGCCGACAACCGGATCACGCTGCTGCACGCGGTCCCCACCGTCGCCCGCGCCTGGCTCCATGCGAGCGACGACGGTATCCGGCTGCCGCTGCTGAGGGCGGTGCTGTTCAGCGGGGAGCCGCTCACCGACACCCTGGTCGCACGCTGGCGGACGCACCTGGACTACCGGGGCGAGATCGTCAACCAGTACGGGCCGACCGAGACCACCCTCATCCGGTGCTGGCACCGCGTCGAAGAAGACCCGGTGCCGGGCATCCAGCCGCTGGGCCGTCCGATCCCCGGCAGCGAGGCCTGGGCGGAGGACCCCCCGGGCGCACGGGTCCCGCCCGGCGCATCCGGCGAGATCGTGCTGCGCACCATGTACGGCACCAGCGGCTACCTCGGCGCCAGCGAAGAAGAAGACGCCCGGTTCGCCTTCGGCCCCGGCGGCGAGGTCATCTACCGCACCGGCGACCTCGGGCACCTGGACACCGACGGCACTCTGCACTTCCACGGGCGTCTGGACGACCAGGTCAAGATCTACGGCGTGCGAGTCCACCTGCACGCCGTCGAAGCCGTTCTCGAAGCGCAGCCTGGCATCCACCAGGCGGCCGTGACCGCCCAGGCGGACGCCGACGGCGGCGCGCCACGGCTGACCGCCCACCTTGTTCTCGCACCCGGATGCGACGCGATCCCCGGCGGACTACGCGCCGCCCTCCTCCAGCACCTCCCGGCGGCCGCCGTACCGGCCCGCTTCCTCACGGTCGACGCACTGCCCCGCACGAACTCCAGCGGCAAGCTCGACCGCTCCCGACTGACCAACCCGTCCCCGTCCGGCAGCTGACCGGACCCCTGTTGCGTACGTAGAAGAGGACTGACCTGCCATGAATCCCCCCAGCAACGCGCCGACCACCACGGAGCTGAGCACCATCGCGATGGGCCTGCGGGCCTTCGTCTTTGCCGCGAACAAGCACCCCGGCGGCGCCTCCTCCGCCACCGAGGCCATCACCTCGCTGTTCTTCTCCGGCACCACGACCCTCGCCGACGCCAGCCCGGACAAGGACCGCCTGATCTACTCCAAGGGACACGCGGCCGCGCCCTGGTACGGGGCGCTGTGGGCGCTCGGCGCGATGCCCGGCACGACCTGGCAGCAGGCCGCCGGCTTCGGGCAGGTCGGGCACCCCGTGCCACGGATGCCGGTACGGGGCGCGGTGCCGGGCATGGAGATGAGCACCGGGGCGCTGGGCCAAGGACTGTCCTACGGCGTGGGTCTGGCGCTGGCCGACCGTCGCGCGGGCCGCTCGACCCGGACCTTCGTGCTCCTGGGCGACGGGGAGTGCACCGAGGGCCAGGTGTGGGAGGCGGCGATGACCGCCGACCGGCTGGGACTGCGCAACCTCGTCGCGCTCGTGGACGCCAACGGCTCCGGGAGCGTCATCAAGTTGCCGCGCGAGCAGTGGGCAGCGCGCTGGGAGGGCTTCGGCTGGCGCACGATCGCGGTCGACGGCCACGACCTCGGTGCCATCACCGCGGCACTGCGCGAGGAGAGTGACCGGCCGACGGCGATCATCCTGAACACGATCAAGGGTTACGGTCTGGCCGCCGAGGTCGAGGGGTCCAACACCCTCAGCGCGGACGTGGCTGCCGAGCACCTGCCCGACTGGGACACCGCCGGGCTGATCGACGCGGCGCTGGAGGCCATCGACCGGTACTTCCCCGACGCGGCGCTTCGCCGGCGCGGGCAAGCCGCCCCAGCGTCCTTGCTACCCACTCGCCCCAGCCGGGCGGAGCTGTTGTCGAGGGTGACGGGCTACGAGGCCGGTACGGCCGTGGTGGCGAAGAAGGCGCTCGGCGGCGAACTAGCCGTCGAACTGGCCGGCCTGCCGATGCTGTGGATGGCGCCCGACGCCATCCGCAACTCCGGTCTCCTCCCGCGGATGGAGGAGGTCGGTTCGTGGGACTGGCAGACGCCGGACGCGGACGTCCTGCAGTGCGCGATCGCCGAGCAGGACGCCGCCTCCCTCGCGGCCGGCGCCGCGAGTGCCGGCCTGTGGTCGGTGCTGTTCTCCATGGAGGGGTTCTACTGGCGGATGCTCGACCAGATCCGCGAGTCGGTCGCCTTCCCCCAGGTGCCGGTCCTGCTGGTCGGCACCTCCGGCGGCCTCGGCGACCCGCTCGGCCCGATGGTCCAGTCCGACGGCTGTCTCGCCGCTCTCCTGGCCATCGGCGACCTGGAAGTCTTCGAGGCCGCCGACATCAACACCGCCAAGCTCCTCGCTCTGGAGGCCCTGTCCTCGGGCCGGCCCGCCTACCTGCGGCTGCCCCATGAGGCGGTCCCCGTACGGCACACGCTGGAAGAGCTCGCCGGCCGTCCGCTGCACGAGGGCGTGTTCACGCTCGTCGACGACCCCGACCCCGATCTCGTCATCCTGACCGCCGGCGCCCTGCGCGAGCGCGCCGTCGAAGCCGGACAGGCCCTGTCCGGACAGGACGCCAGGCGCGTCCGGGTCCTGGAGATCATCAGCCCGACGCGTTTCGCCGCGCTCACCCCCGGCCGCCTGCTGGAGCTGATCCCCGCGCACGCCGCCGCGGTCAGCGTCCACAACGCGCCGTCATCTGTACTCGGCAACCTGCTGCCCCACGCCCGCGGCGGAATCGGCGAGGCCCGCATCGGCGTGGACACCTACGGCATCGCCGGATGGCCCCAGGACGCCCTGTACGAGGCCGCCGGACTGACCACCGACGCCATCGTCGACCGCATCCGCAAGGAGTACGCGTGAGTACCGCGTCCTCCTCGTCCCGGCTGGCCGTCGACGCCAGCGACAACATCTTCACCGTCACCGCCCACCGGGCCGACACCTACCGCATCCACCTGGCGGAAGGGCTCGCCACGGACGGGCTCAGCGACCGCCTCGGCTCACTCGCCGCCCAGTTGGCGGCTCCGGAGATCGTCATCGTGATCGACACGGGCGCGGCCGAGCACCACTTGGGCGCCATCACGGCCGCCGTGGTGAGCACCGGACTACGGTTCCGCACCGTGCCGGTCCCGGCCGGGGAGCACAGCAAGTCCCCTGACGGCCTGAGCAACCTGATCCGCGCCCTGCACCAGCACGGAGCAACCCGCCGCACGCTGCTCCTGGGGGTGGGAGGCGGCGTGGTGTGCGACCTGGTCACGGCCGCAGCGGCCCTCTACATGCGGGGCATGCCGTACGCGCTGGTACCCACCACGGTTCTGGCCCAGGTCGACGCCGCGATCGGCGGAAAGGGAGGCATCGACTACGGCGCGGCGAAGAACCTGCTCGGCGCCTTCCACCACCCCGCCGGGGTCTACATCGACCCGGCGCTGACCTCCACCCTCCCCGACCGGCACATCCGGGCCGGACTGGCCGAAGTGATCAAGGTTGCGCTGATCATCAACCCCCAGCTCTTCGCCACCCTGGAGAGGACCGCGAACCCCCTGCCGGACGGCCAAGCGCTGACCGGGATCGTCCGCGACGCCATCGCGGCGAAGCTGCTGCTGCTCGCTCCGGACCCGTTCGAGCAGAAGGACCTGCGGCGGCTGCTGAACCTCGGGCACTGCGTCGGGCACCCCTACGAGGCGGCCACCGGCTACCGGATCCTGCACGGCGAAGCCGTCGCCGCCGGCACCGCCATCGCAGCCGCGCACGCCTACCTCACCGGGGAGACCGAGCTCGAGGACCGCGACCGCGTCCTGGGCCTGCTGGCCGCCTACCAGCTGCCCCTCACCATCCCCGACGAAATGCGGGACGCGGTGTGGGACGGCATCGCCACGGTGCGCCGGATCCGCAACGGCCCCCTTCACCTCGTCCTGCCGCACCATCCCGGCCACTGCACCATCACCGACGACATCGACCGTCCCGCCTTCGACAAGGCCCTCAACGACCTGGCGGCCCGCCCATGACCTCGCCACAGCCCGCCCGGGCCTGGCTGCTCCT
Organism: Streptomyces sp. NBC_01142; assembly: GCF_026341125.1. Taxonomy (NCBI): domain Bacteria; kingdom Bacillati; phylum Actinomycetota; class Actinomycetes; order Kitasatosporales; family Streptomycetaceae; genus Streptomyces; species Streptomyces sp. NBC_01142. The sequence continues at coordinate 10,276 of NZ_JAPEOR010000012.1, read as the reverse complement.
CGAAGGGGGCGGCAGCCACACCTGGGCGGCCACCGCCACCGGCTACACCATCCTCACCACCACCGAGGGCCCGTCCACCAACCCCCGGTCGGTCGGCGAGGAGCGCGCCGTCCACACCCTCGTCGACCTCATCGACCAGGTCTGGGACGACCCGGCCACGGCCCCCCTCGGTGTTGTGGCCGCGCACGGCGCCGCCTCCACCCGCGCGGCGGCCGGGGACTTCGCCGCCCTGGTACGCCGCGCCCTGGCCCTCGTCGGGCCGATGGCCGCGCCGGTGCTGGTCACCAACGACCTCACCCCTCTTCTCCTGTCCGCAGGGGGCCCGGTGTGCGTGGCCAACTGCGGCACCGGCACCGGCTTCGCCGCACGCAACGGCGCCCGCTGGGCGCGCTCCTCGGGCCTGGAGTGGCTGCTCTCCGACGAAGGCGGAGGCCACGACCTGGGCACCGCGGGGTTGCGCGCTGCTGTCCGCGCCCTGGACGGACGGGGCCCGGACACCGCCCTGACCGGCCTGGCCCAGGCATGGTGCGCCGAGTCGGACCACGCCGGCGGTGACCTGAGCGAGCACCTCTTCTTCCACGTCTACCGCGAGGAGGGCGCCAAGTCGCTGGTCGCGACCTTCGCCCAGCACGTCCTGGAGGCCGCCGAGGACGGTGACGCCGTGGCCGGGCGGCTCGTCGAGAACGCCGCCGCCGAACTGGCCGCCGGTGCCACCTCCGTGTGCCGGGCCACGGGAATCACCACCGGCACGGACTACACCCTGCTGCTGTCCGGCTCCCTGCTGACGGAGGCCACCTTCCTGCGGGGCCACTTCATGACTTGGGCCCACGAGAACCTCCCGCCCACCGCACTTCGCCAGCACACCCCCAAGAGCCGACCGGAGGACCTGCTCCGCCTGCGGGATCTATGGCTGACCCCGGAAGCCCTGCCGCCGCTGACCTCGGCCATGCCGACCCACGCCGACCCCGCTCCCTCGACGGCCGAAGGAACAAGCGCGTGACCACCGCCGATCCCCTTCCTCCGCAGGACCCGCCGCTCGGCGCCGTGCTCGACCGGGTACTGGACCAGGCAGGCTCCGAGATCGAGGCCTTCACCCGTGGCCCGGAACTCGTCCGGTTCAAGCGCAGCGTCCACGGCGGCATCGAACCCGTCACCGAACTCGACCTGCGCCTACAGGACTTGATCACCACCGCACTGGAGAAGGCCTGGCCCGGCTTGCCGGTCATCGCCGAGGAGGGACGCGAAAGCATCGGGCCCATCCCCGACGACTGCGTCCTGGTCGACCCACTCGACGGCACCGTCCCCTTCCTGGAGGGCAGCCCGTTCTTCGCGATCGCCATCTGCCTGGTCCGCTCGGGACGGCCGGTCCAAGCGATCGTGGACCTGCCCGCCTACCAGGTGCGGGTGAGCGCCACCGGATCCGCGCTGACCGTCACCGGAGACCTCGACCGCCTCCCCACGTTCGCCCCGGACACCGTGTTGACCAGCCCCCGCCACACCGAACTGGCCGCCCGGCTGCTGCCCACCCGGACCGTAGCCGCCGTGCCCACGGCCAGCGTCAAGATGATCCTCGTGGCGCTCGGCCGCGCCCGGGCCGCCGCCTACCTTCCCGCCGCCCGCGGCAGCGCGGCACCGTGGGACTACGCCGCCGCCGCGCTGGCAGTCCACGCCGCCGGCGGAGAAGTCCGCGACCCAACGGGCCGCGACCTCGCCCGCACCCGGCCCGCGCGCCTCGACGGGTGGCTGGCCACCCGCCACGCCCCGCGCCCGCCCGGCGACCTCAAGCCCCTGATGCGCCCCGCCCGTTGACACCCTTCAGGAGATCCACCGCATGTCCTCCGCTCCCACCACCACCGACGGCTGGCGCGGCCTGCCCAGGCCCGGCTTCGCAGAGCCGCACCTGCTGGCCGCCCTCGACCATTGCGCCGAGCGCGACGTGCTCGGCGAGAACGTCCTAGTCGGCTACGACGGCCGCGCTGGCGCCCCCGAACTCGCCCGGCTCGCCGCCGACCTCCTAGCCGAGCACGGCATCACCGCGCACCTGGCCACCACACCGGCCCCCACCCCCGCCTGCGGATGGCTCGTCCACCAGGCCGCCGACCTGAGCGCGGCCGTCATCATCACCGCCAGCCACAATCCGCCCGGCTACATCGGCATGAAGCTCCGCAACGCCGCCGGACACGGCATCGTGTGGCCCCAGCCGCCACCCGGCGCCGTCCTCGACCCGGGCCGCCTGCCCCAGCGCAACCACCCCGCCATCGACGTCCTCGCCCCGTACGCCGCAGCCACCGGCGCCGCCCTCGACGAAGCCGCCACCCACTTCGACGCCGACGTGCTCCTGGACGCCGCCCACGGCGCTGTCGGAGCCCTGGCCGGCCACCTCGAAGCGGTCCGGATCCTGCGGGCCCGCCCGCTGCCCTTCTTCGCCGGCCGCACACCCGACCCCGTCCCCCGCCCCCAGGCCGAACAGACCGCTCGCGAACTCCTGGAACATCAGGCCCGGCCGGCGCTGCTGGCGATGACCGACGGCGACGGCGACCGGCTCGTGCTGTTCACCCACCGCTCCGGCTACATCGGCAGCCCCGAGCAGGCCGCCGCCCTGCTGTACGCGGGACTGCCGGTCGACCGGCTGATCACCACGGCGGTCGCCCCGCGCATGGCAGTGCGGGCGGCCAAGCGCGCCCGGCCCGGGCTGCGGGTCACCGAGACGCCCGTCGGGTTCAAGCACATCGTCACCGCCTGGCAGACCAACCCGAAACCCACGCTCGGCCTGGAACCCAACGGCGCCTTGGTCTACGTCACCGACGGCCGCGGCTACTTCGAGCGCGACAGCCTCGCCGCTCTGACCGCCGTCCTCCACGCGTTCCCGACTCTGAAGGCCTTGGACGACGCGGTCGCCGACGTGCGGCGCGCGCACCCGCACACCCAGCTCGTGCACACCGTGCCCGAGCCGCTGACCGACGTGCTGCACCAGCTTCCGAAGCTGCTGCCGGGCTGGCGGGCCGACCACTCCGGCGATCCGGTCGTCTACGACGACGGCGCGCACGGCCGCATAGCCGTACGCGCCTCGGGAACCGAACCCGCCACCCGCCTCTACATCGAGGCGCCGGTCCCGGTCGTCGAACACCTCACCCGGGCCCTGGGGGGCCCGGCGTTCAACCTGTCTGCTTGAGCAGGCCCGCCGCCACTAGTCCGGCCAAGCCCATGTCCGCGTCGGTGTACTGACCGCCGAGGAGATGGGCCACGTACTCGTCCTGCGGCAGAGTCACCGGTTCGACGAACTCCTCCGCGTCCGGGGTCGGCTCGGCGACCTTGCGGCAGTCCCGGGCCAGCACCGCATACCGGACGTGGGTGGCGTAGGACGCCAGGAAGGTCTGCATGACGACCTCGGCCGTCCCCGCCTGGAAGCCGGTCTCCTCGAGCAGCTCCCGGATCCCGGCGGCCACCACGTCCTCCTCGGACCCGACGAGGCCGCCGGGGAGCTCGGCCAGGACCTTGCCCGGGCCGGGGCGGTACTGGCGGACGAGAATGCCCTGGCCGTCTTCGGTGAACGCCACCAGGGCGACCGTCCGGGGCCCTTGCAGAATGTCCCAGTCGGAGTCCTTGCCGTTGGGCTGGGTGTAGGTGCGGCAGCGCACCTTCAGGTAGCCGGCGGGCTCGGGACGCTCGCTCTTCAGCGTCCACGCCAACGGGTCGCGTTCTTCAGTCACGCTTAGCACCTTATCCAACTCGCAGTGTGACAAATGATGGGGTGGTGCCGCCCGCAGTAGATGCAGGCGGCGGACGGCGGGGGCGCCGCATGCACGGGGCGTCCCCGCTGGTCAGATGTGGATGAGGCCCTGCGCCACGAGCTGCCTTCTCATGGTGTGGTACTCCTCCACCGTGACCGGCCGCTGCCCGCGCGCGTGCTTGGGCTTGCCGGCCTGCGAGGCCTCGGGCCACTCGTCGGCGGCGGGCAGCATGTCCAGCGCGGCGTTCGAGCGCGGCTTGGCCCGCGGGCCACGCATGAACAGGGTGACCGTGCCGGGCAGCATCACCGTCTGGTGCACCAGCGGATGGCCCAGGGTGTAGCACGAGCCGGGGCGCTCGACCGTGATGAGGCCCGGCTGAAGGTCTCCGGCAGTGAACTCGCCTTCCCCGGTGTCGGTCCGCCGCCGCCAGACGTGGATGTAGGCGCCGGCCAGGACCAAGGTGGTGAAGGTGTACTTGTGGTCGTGCGGGACCAGTTCGCGCGCCCCGGGCGACATGTGCAGGCGGATCTGGAAGCCGCGGGCGTCGTCCTGGTAGATCACGAGCCGGTTGATCAGGGGGTGGACCTCGCTCTCGGTCATCCGCTGCGGGTCGTGTTCGATCTCGCCGACGAGCTGCGTGAGAAGCCGGCGGTCGGCGCCGAGCCGGAGCAGGATGTCGCGGCTGCGCCGGTGGGCCAGGCGCAGGTCGCTGTCGTCGAGGGCCGGCAGTTCCTCCAGCCAGTTCGTCGCCGTCGTCACGCGGTCACCTTCGGGGTGGTCTCGTCGTCCGGCAGCGCGGCGGTCAGGATCCGCTGCGCGGTGCCGAGCGCCTCGTGGTAGCCGTAGGCCGTCAGCGGCGCGGCGCCCGCAGTCGGGGCCAGGGCGGTGCGCGCCAGGACGAGCTGGCAGCCGTCGTCGCTGGTCTCGATGGTGCGCAGGGTTCCGGGGTGGCAGGCGTAGATCGACTCCTCCGCGAAAGTGCGCACCAGCCACGGGTGGTCGTCGTCGACGTCCTCCTGGTGCCGGTAGCACTCGACGTGGCTGGTGCCGGCGAGGGTCAGGGTGACGGTCTTCTCGGTCGCCTCCTCCGGGACCGGACTGCCTTCGGCGTACAGGCGCAGGTAGAGCAGGCAGTCGTGCTCGGTGTCCTCGGCAAGCAGCAGATGCGTGTGGCCGGGGGCGGTGAAAGAGCGTCCGGCGAACTGGGGGTCAGCATGCTTGATCAGGTCGAGGGCCTGGTGGACCGCGCCGGGCCGCCAGCCGCCCTGGAGGATGTCCGGGTTGTCGGGGACGTCGGCGGGTGCGCTGCTCTGGTTGAGCAGGGCCACGACCGGGGCCAGGTGTGCGAGCGCGTGGGAGATCAACGCGTGATCCTTCCGGAGGTGAGGACGCCCAGCCGCTCGAGGTCGGCGACGAAGGCGTGATATTCAGACAAGGACATGGGGCCGGACAGGCGGTAGCGCTGGTCCGTGGGAGAGCCGTCGTCACCGTCGATGCGGGTGTCGTGCAGGTCGGTGGCGGAGTTCCAGCGCCGCTGGCGCACCGGGCCGCGCAGGAACAGCGTGGCGGTGCCGGGGAAGACGGCGGTCTGGTGCACCAGGGAGTCGGAGAACAGGTAGGCGGTTCCGGGATGCTCAACGGTGACCAGTCCGGGCGCCAGGTCGGTGGACGTAAAGGGGCCTGTCTGCCCGCCGGCGATGCGCCGGTTCCACACCTGGGCGTATCCGCCGGTCAGGACGTGGACGGCGAAGGGGTACTTGTGGTCGTGCGGGATGAGCTCCAGCCGGCCGTCCTGGAAGATGTGCAGCCGCAGCTGCCACCCGTCGGCGCCGGAGGTGTCCTCGGCGAGGACCAGGCGGTTGACGAGGGGGTTGGTCTCGCAGCGGACCAGGCGCTCAGGATCGGAGCCGATCGAGGTGACCAGATCAGTCAGCAGTTCTCGGTCGTCGGCCAGGGCACGCAGGGCCGTGCTCGTGTCGGCCGCGCATTGGCGCGGGTTGTCCCAGTTGATGAGTTCCAGTGTGGTGGCGAGATCCGTTGGGGGCATGGGGTGAACGTCCTTTCCGTGGGCCTCCGTGGCGATACGGTGACGCTCGGAACCCGTGGTTGTTGATCGAAGGGACATGGCGTGGCACTCAGGGCGCTTCGCGCGGCATTGGAAGCGGTGTACGTCAGGCGCCTGGCCCGCAAGGTGGAAGGCCTCCCCCGCCCGCGGCACGTCGCGATCATGCTGGACGGCAACCGCCGCTGGGCCCGCGGAGCCGGGCACGACGATCCTCGTGAGGGCTACCGTGTCGGCGGGGCCAAGGTCGGCGACTTCCTGCGCTGGTGCGACGCCGCCCAGATCGAGCACGTCACGCTGTGGATGCTCTCCGACGACAACCTGCACCGGCCCGCGAACGAGCTCGGCCCGCTGATCGAGATCATCGAAGAGACCGTCCAGAGCATCTGCGCGGCCGACGAGCAGTGGCGCATCGAGATCATCGGCTCGCTGGACCTGCTGCCGGGCGAAAGCGCGAGCGTCCTGAAGGACGCGGCCGACCGCACCACCGGCCGCACCGGGCTCAAGGTCGACGTCGCCGTCGGGTACGGCGGCCGCCGCGAGATCGTCGACGCCGTCAAGACCGCCTTCGAGAAGCACACCGCCGCGGGCGGGGACCCGCAGGAGCTCGCGGAGAACTTCGACCTCGAGCACATCTCCGACAACCTGTACTCCCCGGCGGGCCGCGACACCGACTTCATCATCCGCACCTCCGGCGAACAGCGGCTGTCCGGGTTCCTGCTGTGGCAGTCCGCCTACGCGGAGGTGCACTTCGTCGAGGTCCTGTGGCCGGCGTTCCGGCAGATCGACCTGCTGCGCGCGCTGCGCTCGTACGCGGCGCGGGAACGCCGCTATGGCCGGTGACGTCATGCCAGGTGCGCCATCCGCGGGTCGGCGAGGATCGCGTCCACGGCCCGCTTGACTGAGCTGTCCTGGTCCTCCTCGTCGCTGGAGACGACCACGCACCGCCAGGGCGCGGCGACCTCCTCCAGGGCTTCCATCAGCCGGGTCTGCAGATCAAGGTAGGCGTCCCTGCCCCGGCCGCTTCCCGCCGCGCCGTGGTGCTCCAGTCCTCCCAGGGTGCCGCGCTGGGCGATCAGCCGGTCGTACGCGCGGTGCGGGGAGCACCGCACCAGGACGGGGACCGTGCGCGTCTCGTCGGGGCGCAGCACCATGGCGGCCGAGCGCAGCACGGTGGCGGCGGCCCGGGCGTGGCTGTCGTGGCGTGCCGTGCGCTGCGCGAGCAGGCACAGCTTGCTGACCATCTTCAGCGGGTGGGTCTCCTCGATGACGACCGCGCCGCGCTCCAGTTCCCGGTGGACGACGCTGGTGTAGTAGACGAGGCTGCCGGCGATCTCGCACAGCGCGGCCGCGGTGATGGCCTGCGGGTCGTTCGCCGCGATCGGAGCCGCGTCCAGCCGCTTCTCCAGGGAACTGTCACGCAGGTCGGCCGGCGGGGCAGGCAGCAGAGTGCCCAGGGCGGTGCCGTCGGCGGCTTCGGCGAGGCTGTAGAGGGAGCGCAGGCCCGCGTCGTACAACGCCCGGTTGGTGTCCGCGACGTGTCCCGTGGGCTGGGCCCGGAGGTAGTCCCGCCGGGAGAGGACGCGGACGGGTTTGCCCTCGTCGGCCAGGCGTTGGCGGACGGCGCGGGCGATGGTGCTCTTGCCCGCCCCGTCCGGGCCGAGGAAAGTGATCGCGGAGCCGGAGCGGGTCATCGGCGGTGTGCCTCCCGGTAGTGGGTCAGGGCCTGGGTGAGGTGCTGGCGGGTGAAGTCGGGCCAGTAGGTGGGGGTGAACCACAGCTCGGCGCCGACGCCGCCCCAGAGCAGGAAGCCAGAGCTGCGGCGTTCACCGGACGTGCGGATGAGGAGGTCCGGGTCGGGCTGGCCGTCGCTGATCGCGCGGCTCAGGTCCTCGACGGTGAGGTGCTTGGCGGCCTCGTCGGCGGGAACGCCCTCGCGGGCCCAGCCCGCCATGAGACGGCGGACGGCGCTGGCGATCTCAAGGCGTCCTCCGTAGGCGATGGCCAGGTTCACCGTCAGCGTGTCCGGCGCGTCGGCACTGGCCTGCTCAGCGTGTCGGACCGCTTGCGCCACACGGGGCGGAAGAGCGTCGCCTTCACCCAGATGACGGATGCGCCACCGGCCGGCCCACGACAGCTGCAGGACAGCACCGGTGATGATCTCCATCAGCGCCTCGACTTCGGCCGGGTCGCGGCGCAGGTTCTCGGTGGAGAGCATCCACAAGGTGACCAGGGGGATGCCGCTCTCCTCGCACCACGACAGGACCTGCGGAATCCGGCCGAAGCCGATCCGGTGCCCGTCGGAGGCGGACAGGCCGTGCTCCTTCGCCCAGCGCCGGTTGCCGTCCAGGACGATGCCGACGTGCCGCGGCCCGCCGGAGTTCACAGCAGCCGCTGGACGCCCCACACGGGCACGTCCCGGAAGAAGGCGACCGCGTCCGCTTCCGCCCAGGAGGCCCACTGCTCGGCCTCAGTGCTGGCCAGCTCGGCGAAGCGGCGCATGTCGGCGAGGAGGCTCTGGTCAACGCGGTGGGCGGTCACGATCTCGCGGACCTTGTCCACGTCAGTCTGCGTTGCGCCGGCATGGCCCAACACCGAGGAGAGGATCTTCTGCTCGGACTCCGACGCGGCGAGAAGAGTGCGGCGGATCAGGTAGGTCACCCGGCCGTCGGCGACGTCGGCCGTGGCGGGCTTGCCGGTGACCTCCTCGTTCCCGAAGAGCGACAGGTAGTCGTCGCGCATCTGCCCCGAGATGCCGAAGGAGGTGGAGTAGCGCCGCAGGGTCGGCTCGTGCTCCTTCGGGTCCTGCTCTGCGGCCAGCAGGCCGAGCTGCAGCGGGGCGAGCGCCGAGGACCGGGCGGCCTTGAAGTCGCACACGGAGTGCAGCAGTTCCTCTTCCGGTACGCCGAGGAAGTCCCGCTCGAGGTCGAAGACCTGGCCGATGAACGTGCTCAGGCCGGCCGTGTTCTGGACGGCGGCCATCGACTGGGCCAGCCACGGATCCAGTCCGGCTTCGGTGATCACCTGCTGGGAGAGGACGAGGGCGAGGTCGCCGGCCAGGACGGCAAAGCCCAGGGCGTGCTGAGGATGGTCCGGGAACTTGTCGCGGTAGGCGTAGTACGTGGAGGGGCCGCCGCGGCGGGTGGCCGCGTTGTCGATGATGTCGTCGTGGATGAGCAGATGTGCCTGCAGCAGCTCGATACTCAGGGCGGCGATGTCCACCGCCTTCACCGTCATCGCGCCGCCGGGCACCAGGTTCGCGGCTTCGTAGGCGAACGCGACCCGCTGTCGCTTGCCGCCCCGTAGGGCCAACTCCTCGACCATGCGCAGGCACTCGGGGGCGAAGCGGCTGAGTTCCGGCGCGTCGGATGACGCGTGCAGTTGTGCGAAGTACTTCTGGAAGAGGTCCTGGAAGCGGTCGCGGTGCTGTGTGATCCGGCTGCCCATCTGCCGGGTGACTTCGTCGTCGCTCATGCGCCCGTCCATGCCCTTCTGATTGAAAGAGGGGCACCGCAGAGCGCCCGGGCGCCAGTCGACCGTCCCCGGGTGTAGCGCCACCAGACGGGCGGGTGTCGCGATGCGCCCGCCACAGCGGTCGCCGCTCTACCTGCCTGTGGCGCGTACGAGAAGTTCGGCTACCGCCACGCCGGCTGGCCGGGTGACGACGTAGGCGACCGCGTCTGCGACGTCTTCGGCGTTCAGGCCCTGCCCCGGGCCGGCTCCAAGGCTCCGAGCGAGGGGTGTGTCGACGAGGCCGGGCTGGATGAGGCCCACCCGTACGCCAGCGGGGGCGAGTTCCCGGCGCAGCCCCTCGCTCCACGCGGTGACGGCCTGCTTCGTCGCCGCGTACACGCTGGTGCCCGGACTGCCCTGTCGCCCGGCTGTCGACCCGACGGTCACGAGGTCTGCCGTCCCGCGGTCGGACGAGGCGGCGGCGTCCGCCAGGTGCGATAGCGCGGCGTGGGAGATGTTGAGCGTTCCGCTCAGGTTGGTGTCGATCATGGACTGCCAACGGCTCGGCGCGTCGTCGGCGAAGGTGCTGAGATGCGCGGTCCCTGCGCAGTTGATCAGCATGTCCAGCCTGCCCGCCGTGTCGACGACCTCGGCGACCGCCTGTTCGGCCCTGGCGGCATCAGCGAGATCCGCGCAGACGGCGAAGGCCTCGCCGCCGGCGCTGCGGATCTCACAGCACACCTGTTCCAGGGCCTCGGCCCGGCGGGCGAGGAGCGCCACCGTCGCCCCCAGGCGCGCCAGCCGGTGTGCCGTTGCCCGTCCGATGCCGCTTGACGCGCCGGTGACCAGCGCCGCGGTGCCCGTCAGTTCAGCCCCCATCGGCAGCCCCTTTCCGTCGCCTGGCGGCTATTCACCCGGCGACTGACCGTAGGGGCGCCGCCCGGCCGCCGCGCTGTGGCGCGTGCATCGCCACAGGCGCACTCTGGCGGCGCCACACCCCAGGCGGGTGCACTGACTTCTCGACCAAGGG
>NZ_JAPEOR010000011.1 GCF_026341125.1 Streptomyces sp. NBC_01142 | reverse complement strand
TGTCTGCAGTACATACCCCGCCGTTCCAGCCGCGGAAGGCGGAAATTCTTGACGCGACACTGCGTGATGGTTCCTACGCAGTCGACTTCCAGCTCGACGAGAAGTTCGTCGGTGAGCTCCTCGGCCGGCTCAATGAGACGCCGATCGGCAAGGTCGAGATCGGACACGGCCTCGGCTTCGAGGCGGAGCGGTCCGGCATCAAGGCCTGCAACATCGATCTCGCGCGCTGGTGCGCGATCGCGCGGGAGGAGCTGACGGCCACCTCGTGGGGCATGTTCGCGCAGCCAGAGTTCAGCCGGCTCTCCACGCTCCGCGAACTTTGTGACGAGGGAATGTCGTTCGTCCGCATCGGCATGGAGCCCGAGCGGGTCCCGGACCACCTCGAGTACATCGAGCGCGCCACCGAGATCTGTGGCGAGGTCTACCTCAACCTGATGAAGACGAGCGGCACGCCCGCTGAGGAGATTCCCGGCCTGCTGAGTGGCGTCACTCCCGCCATCGCCGGTGTGTACGTGGTGGACTCGTACGGCTCCATGCTTCCCAGCGACGTCCACCGCTACGTGGCCGTCGCGAAGGAGAGCTTCTCCGTCATCGGATTCCACGGCCATGACAACCTGGGCATGGCAAACGCGAACAGCATCGCCGCGATCGAGGCGGGCGCCGCGATCGTCGACGGAACGCTCGACGGAATAGGCCGCGGCGCCGGCAACGCGGAGACCGAGTCGCTGGCCGGGATCATCAGCACTCTCGGTGAAGATCGGTTCGACTACAAGCAGCTGGCCAGGCTCGCGCACTTCTGCCGGACCAGCCTGGACCTCCTGCCCGAAGACCGGAACATGCAGGTGCTCGGCGGCGTGATCGGCATGCACTCCGGATTCTTCCCGCTCATCGAGCAGTTGTGCTCCGAGCTCATCGTCGACCCGGCTTCCTTGATGGAGGCCGCCGTCGAGCTGGCCCCGCGGAGCGCGGGCAAGAACGACATCCGTGCCGCGGCTCAGCGAATTTCCCAGCGCACGGCCGTGGCCTGACCCCTTCAAACCACGCGAATAGGGAGCAACAAAGTGCGACTGGCACGGTTCAACACCGAAGACGGGCACCAGATTCTGGCGAGCCACCGCGGCGGCTGGATTTCACTGTCCGGCATCGAAGGCTACAAAGCCCCGCACCGCCTGGCCGACCTGCTGGACGCGTCCCGCAGGAGCGAGCTCGCCGGGCTGCTCGAGTCCCGGCCGGACGCCGAGCCGGCCGACGTCCGCCTGGAGGAGGCCGCGACCATCATCGACGCCGGCGACATCTGGGGGGCCGGCCTCAACTACAAGGGGCACTCCCAGGACCTGAGCGCACAGCAGCCCTCGTCCGGGCCCGGCTCGTATCTGCGGCCGGCCAACTGCCTCATCGGAAACGGCGGGGTGATCGAGCTTCCGTCGCAGAGCAAGCGGGTGACCGCGGAAGCGGAACTGGGCCTCGTCGTCGGGACGGAATGCAAGAACGTGCGGCGCGACGAGTGGAGGTCGGTCATCGCGGGTGTCACGGCCGTCCTCGACATGACTGCGGAAGACGTCATCCGAGAGAACCCCCGCTACATTCCGTGGGCCAAGGGATTCGACACGTTCTGCAGCGTGGGCCCGCAGCTGGTGACCCTCGACGAGTTCGAAGACGCGGACCTTCAGTCGATCCGGGTCTCGACCGTGCGCAACGGTGAGGTCGTCGCCTCCGCACAGGTCTCCGACATGAAGTACGACCTCGGCTACCTGGTCGAGTACTTCACGGCCGGCCGCACCCTCGTGCCCGGAACCGTCATCTGCACGGGAACTCCGGGAGCCGCAGTGATCAACTCCGGCGATTCCATCACCTCTGTCGTAGAGGGCATCGGCACCCTCTCCCACTCCGTGAAGGGCTGAAGGCGTGCCCGTACAGCAGATATCAGTGGCAGACGCGATCGAGCACACCATCCAGGAGCGTCCCGAATGCACTGCCCTGGAGACCGCGGACGGGGTGCTCAGCTACCGGGAATTCGGCGAGCAAGTGCGGGAGTTCATCGGGCAGCTCGAAGCACTGACCGCGCCCGGTGAGTTCATCGGGATCGAGGCCATACGTACCTCGGGCTCCATTGTCGCCATGGTGGGCGCATTGCGGGCCGGACGCCCGTTCGTGTTCATCGACCCCCGTGACAGCGGGTCCTCGAACAGGACCAAGGTGTCCTCGCTCGGTATCAACAGGGTCGCCAAGAGCCCTGCCTTGTCGCACCCGCCAGAGCTCGTCGACACGCCGGCCGAGTGGCGCGGGGACGCGGGAGAGCGGCAGCTGCGGGCACCTGCGGAGCTTGCGCCGTACCAGGGCAGTGTGGGTTACGCGATCCACACCTCGGGATCGACGGGGGAGCCCAAGTGTGTGCTGGTGCGCACCGGACCGCTGGCCCGGATGGTCCAGGACCATGTGCGCTCTCTGGAGTTGGGCACAAAGAGCCGTACGCTGCAGTTCGCCCGACTGACCTTCGACGGATGCATCACGGAGATCCTGTGGACCCTGACCGCAGGCGCGTGCCTGGTGGTTCTCGGTGAGGAGCAGCTCAGCCCAGGAACGGTGCTCCAGGCCACTCTGGAGAAGTTCCGCATCACTCATCTGAAGACGACTCCGTTCGCGCTGACGGCGACCGAGCCGTCGAGCGCGATGAGCCTGGAGCACGTCATCAACGGCGGCGGAGCCTGCCGCCAGGCGGTGGTACAGAAGTGGTCGTCGGAGGCGGCGCTCCACAACGCGTACGGGACCACGGAGACCACCGTCTGCAACTTCCTCAGCGACCCGCTGGACCCGGACGACTGCACCGAGTCCGTGCCGCTCGGCGCGGTGGTGGGCGATTGCAGTTACGACATCCTCCCCCTGCCGACGGCGGGCGGGGACGGGCCCACCGGATCGCAAGTCACCCGTGGTGAGCTGGTCATCACCGGCGAGAGCGTCGCGATCGGCTATCTGACCGCGCAGGGCCTGCGGCCCTTCACCGACGGCGCGGCGAGCCGGGTCTACCGGACCGGCGACATCGTCGAACGCCGCGGCGGGCAGGTCTTCTTCGTCGAACGGCTGGACCGGCAGCTGAAGATCCGGGGCTACCGGCTCGATCCCGGCGAGATCGAGAGCGCGGCATGCCGGCTCGACGGAGTCGTGGAGGCGGTGGTGACCGCAGAGTCGCATGAGGGCGCGGACGACTACGCCGCTGAGGCTCTGGTCTGCTACTACCAGGGCACCGTCACCCCCCGGGCGCTGCGTGCGCACCTGGAGACGGTCCTCGACTCCTACAAGGTCCCCTCGGTGATCCAGCAGATCGAGTCGCTTCCCTACACGCGTAACGGCAAGGTCGATCGCGACGCTCTCAAGGCCAGCCGTCATTCCGCGCCGGAAGTTGGTGAGACCGGCGGCAAAACCGTCCCGCCGGAGGAGCAGATCCTCGATCTGGTGCGCCACCTCACCGGTGTGAACGACGCCGCCCTCAACGACAACTTCTATGACATCGGTGGCGATTCGGCCTCCACGGTGATCCTCGTCAACAAGCTGAAGGAACTCGGCTGGATGGATGCCGGTGTCCGGGACGTACTCCGGGCGGAGAACTTGAAGGTCCTTGCCGACGAACTTCGTGACCGGGGTGTGTGAAAGCGATGTGTGGCGTATGCGGGACTTTTTCCCCGAACGGTGGGGTTGATCGCAGCATTGCCGCTGCCATGCACTCCCGGCTCATCCACCGTGGGCCCGACGAGACCTACTCGCTGAACACCGAGACGATCTCCGCGAAGCTCGGCCGCCTCGGCTTCACCGGCCTGACCGACGGGTGGCAGCCGGCCGAGGACCGCAGCGGCCGCTACGTGGCCATGACGAACGGCGAAGTGTTCAACGCTCGGGATCTGCGCGCCAGAGTGGGCGCCGACCGGCAGAACAACGGCGTCGACGTATCCGTCATCCCAGAGCTAGTCGCACAGTACGGGATCGAGGGACTCCGACTGGTGGACGGACAGTTCGCCACGGTCGTTCTCGACCGCGCCGAGAATGCGATGTTCCTGGCCAGGGACCGGTTCGGCATCTGCCCGATGTACTACACCGCTACGGGTCCGGACGTGCACTTCGCCTCGGAGATCAAGCCGCTGGTTCAGTGCGTCAGCCGGTCCTGGAAGGTGGATATGGGGGCGGTCGACCAGTATTTCTCGATGGGCAACATCGTCGCGCCGCGCACTCTCGTGAAAGAGGTGCAGGCCGTTCCCCCCGGCTGCGCCGTCCGGTTCGACGCCAGTGGCCGGGAGACCCTGCGTTACTGGCGCTACGGCGACTTCGCACCGGCCGCGGAACCCGTATCCGGCGAGGCGCTGCGCGAGGGACTGCAGCGGTCGGTCCGGGACCGCCTGCATGCCGACGTGGAGATCGGCGCCTATCTGAGCGGAGGATTCGACTCCACCGCGATTCTGACGGAAGCGGTGGCTCTCACTGCCCGGCCTGTCCGGACGTTCTCGGTAGTCTTCGACGATCCGGGCCTCGACGAGGGACGTTTCCAGCGGGAAGTGGCGCAGGCAGTCGGAAGCAAACACGAGCAGATCCTGTGCCGGCAGACCGACATCGCCTCGAAGTTCGAGCAGATGGTCCGGCACTGCTGCTATCCGCAGCGTGAGACGTACAACGTGGCCGCCATGATGCTGGCCGATAGCGTGCGCTTCTCCGGAATCAAGGGAGTGGTGTCCGGCGAAGGCGCGGACGAGCTGTTCTTCGGCTATGACTCCTACGCCTTCGACAGTGCGACCCGCTCGAGCCGGACTTCCCGCGCGGAGAACGAGCGGGCGTGGGGCAGGGCGGACTTCAGCTGGGAGGTCGACTGGCGCAAGGTGGGCCAGCGGCGGGACGACTACCTCGCCCCTGTGGCGCAAGAAGCGCTGGAAGGCGACGAGTTCTGGCGTACGAGGCTCATCCCGTTCTCCGAGGACGAGGTGAAGTCGCTTTCACCGATGCAGTTGCGCTCCATCGCCGACGTGTACGTCCAGCTGTCGGGCCACCTGCTCGGCGATCACGGCGACTCGATGCTCATGGGAAATTCCATTGAGGGGCGCTACCCGTTCCTCGGCAATGCGGTCGTCTCACTCGCCCTGCAAGTCGAAGACAGCGCGAAGGTGGTCGACTTCGAGGGGAAGGCCTGCCTGAAATCGGCGTACGAGGGAATCGTCCCGGACTCGGTTCTCCGCCGTGGGAAGCACGGATTCACCGCATACGATCTGCGCTCGGTCACGGATGCGCGGACCTGGGACGAGTGGCGCGGCCTCGTCGAGGCCAGTGGCATCTTCACTCCCGGCTGTCTCGGCACACGCGCCGGTCAGGGCGCGGAGAAGTGGGACTTCAGGCTCAGCGCGATCAGCATCGCCATGGTCATGGACGAGCTCGGCCTTGGACTCTGACTCCCGTGGCCCCGATACGCGCGCACTCGTGTCTGAGGATTGGAGAATTCAGTGAGTCCCGAGAGCCCAGGCATCATCGTCTTCCCGGGTGCCGGTTCGTTCGGCAGTGAGCTCCGTCCACTGCTGCGTGAGCTGGAACCCTCCGCGTGGCTCGCCCGGTATCCAGGCCGTTTCGGTAGGGATTTCGGCAAGGCGGCGGCATCGTTCCAGAAGGTCGTGGAGTCGTGCGTCACCCAGGTGGGGCGGCTTCAGCCGTATCGCCCGGTTCTCGTCGGGCACAGCTTCGGCGCCTACGTCGCCTATGCCACGGCAAGGGAACTGGAGGACCGCGGGACGGAGGTCTCCGCACTGGTGGTCGCCGGAGCCACCGCGCCGGCCCTGCTCACGGTGCCAGAGCAGGCGTGTCGGAGCCGGTCGGACACTGCGGCCTACCTGGACGGTATCGACCCTGGCCTGCTGCCGGACGAGTCCGATGAGTGGCGGGACATCGTTGTGGACACCGCGGGGGAGGACCTCCGGGTACTCAGGGAATTCACCGCCTCGGCCCATCCGGAAGTGCGGTGTCCGGTCTTCGCCGTGCGTGGTGAAGAGGACCCGCTCACGTCCGCAGGCGGAATCGGCGCATGGGCCGGTGTCACTGCCAAGGGGTGTATCCACCGGGAATTCCCAGGCGGTCACTCGGCCCTGCTGAACTCGCCCGAATTCGCCGCATGGCTGCGTGAGATACGTGTACGCGGCTGAGCAAACGCCGTCCCTGGCGGGAAAGGAGATCTGTCCTGTGAACAGCCGTCCCCTCACCGCGGGCGGGCACCTGGTGGTTATCGGCGGTGGTGCCGCCGCGACGGCGGTGCTGCACCAACTGACGGAGCACGCCGGGTTCCGGCCCGGATCGGTGACGGTGGTGGACCCGCGGCCGGCCGGGTTCGGCGTGGCCTTCGGCACCACCGACCCAAAGCTGCGCTGCAACACCTCGGTCGATGTCACCTCGCTGTACCGCGCTGACCGCTCTGACCTCCAGCGCTACCTGGCGGCACGGGGCTGGCCGGTGGGCCGCGCCGACTTCGTCCCGCGTGCGCTGGTCGGGCAGTACTGCCGGGAACGGTTCGGGCAGCTGAGCCGGGAGCTTCAGGCGCGGGGGGCCCAGGTGCGCCAGGTGACCACGCGGGCCCGTACGGTACTCCCGGCAGAACGCGCGGGCGAGGGATACCGGGTCACCCTGGACGACGGCAGCACGCTGGAGGCCACCGATGTGGTGGTGGCGGCCGGTGGCGACCAGCCGCACCTGCCCGAGCTGCTGCGCGCGTATGCGGACCATCCGGATCTACTTGCCGGCCCCTACCCCACGGACCGGCTCCGGGCACTGCCCACCGACGCCAGAGTGCTGGTCGTCGGCAGCAAGCTGTCCGCGGTGGATGCCGCTCTGGTGCTGTGCGGGGCTGACCGGCAGGTCACCTTGTGCTCGCCTTCCGGCGAACTGCCAGCCGTCCGCAACCGGCTGTGCCGTACGGCCCGGCCGACCGGGCTGTTGGCCGACTTGCGCGAACTGAACCCCGGCACCCCGGATTTCGACCGGACGCTCACCCGGGTCCTGGCGCGCGCCGTCCGGAGCGCCAGGGCCGGCTGGGGGCACCCGGCGGCCGCGCTGCGTCGGCAATTCGGCACCGAACCCAAGGCGCTGGAGCGGCTCACCACAGAACTGCGGCAGACCGAGGCGGGCGACAATGCCTGGCAAGACGTGATCGCCGAACTCATCGAGGCGGTGAACGACTGGACCGAGGGCTGGCCCTCCGCCGAGCGAGACCGTCTGCTCACGCGCTTCCGCCCGCTGATCGCCCGCCACATCTCGGCCATCCCGGTGTCCAGCGCCCGCGCCCTGGCCGGGCACGGCCTGGCCGGACGGCTCGCCGTGCGCCGCGGCACCCCTGCGGCGCTCACACCGGACCCGGACGGCGGCTGGCAGGTGCGCTGGACGGCCGCCGGCCCGGCCGAGCACCACACTCATGTGCTGTCGGCCTCCGGATACCTCAGGCCTGCCGTGTGCACGCACGGCCCCGCGCTGCTCGCCCTCGGTCCCGCCGCCTGCTCCCCGCACTGCGCTCCACCGCTCACCGGCCCGGACCTACGGCTGCTGCGTCCCGGCGGAGCCGACCCGGAACGCATCTGGATGGTCGGAGCCATGGGGGCCGCCCGCACCGCCATCGTCAACTACCTGTGGACCGCGGCTGGCCAGGCGGGCACCGTCGCCCAGGCCCTCGCCGTCTCCACCCGTTGAATCCTGTCGAAAGGACGCCGCCCATGTACGTGCTCGTCGATCCCGTCTCCACCGGCCGTGAGCTGGCCGCCGCCTTCCGCGAGGAGGGTGCGGACTGCCTGCATCTCTACGAGGCCGCCCTGCACGCCGAGCACGCGAGCGACCCGGCCCCGCACACCGGCCTGCTGACTGCCACCGGACCGCAAGCCGTTGCCGAGGCCGCAGAGCTGCTGCGCGACAAGCAGATCACCGCGGTGATCGCGGCCAGCGAACGCGGGGTGCTGCTGGCCGACGCCCTCGCTCACGCACTCGGACTGCCGCACCACGACGTCCAGCTGGCCGCCGCCCGCCGTGACAAGGAACTCATGGTGCGCGCCCTCGAGGCCGAGAGCGTGCCGGCCGCCCGCACCCGGGCAATCAGCTCGCTCACGGAGCTCGACGAGACCCTCGACGCCTGGGGCGCTGCCCCCGGCACCCCGCTGGTGGTCAAGCCGCGCAACAGCGCGGGCAGCGACGGCTGCACCGTGGTCGCCAGCCGCGCCGAAGCCCGCGCAGCGGCCGAGGCCACCCTGCTCCAGCCCAATCTGATGGGCGAGACCAATACCGACGTGCTGCTTCAGGAGTACCTGGAGGGGACCCAGTACATCGTCAACACCGTCAGCATGGACGGCCGCCACCTGCTCTCGGAGGTGTACCGGGAGCGCATCGACACCATCGCCGGGGCGCCGGTCCTGCGCCACATCGTCTCCCGACCCCAACTCGACGACCGCGAGCAGGACCTCGTCGCGTACGTGCTGCGCTGTCTGGACGCCCTCGGCATCCGGGAAGGCGCCGCGCACACCGAGGTGATGCTCACCACGGCCGGACCACGCCTGGTGGAGGTCAACTCCCGGGTGATGGGGCCGTCCCTGGCACCCGACCCGTACCACGCCGCCTTCGGCTACAGCCACCAGCACCTGGTCGCCGAGCGTTTTCTGCGCCCGGACGACTTCGCCCAGCGCTTCGAGCTGCCCTACGGGGGAGGCCGTACCCTCGCCAAGATCTTCCTGCGCACCTTCCGGGAGGGGGTACTGGCCGCCGTGGACGGAGCGCGCATCCTGCGCCGACTGCCCGGCTTCCACTCCATCGACCGGCTGCCCGCGACCGGCGTGCCGATCCCGGACCCGACGCTGACCACCGGCGCCTCCGGCATCGCCTACCTCGTCCACGATGACGAGGAACTTCTTTACAGCTCCCTGGGGTTCATCCACCACCTGGAGGACGACGGCGCCTTCTACCGCATGGCCGACCCCGGCCAACGGCACGACGCCAGCGAGCCGCTGCAGCGGACGGCGGCCTGATGGCAGGGGCACCCGCACTCATCGCCCTCTCGGTGCTGCTTCAGGCCGCCGCTGAGGCGTTCCTGTCCGGCCGCATCAGTAGCGGCGACAGCCTGCGCTTCTCTCTGGTGGCCTTCTTCGGCTGCACGCTGCTGTTCCTGGCTGTGAGCCGGATACGCCGCACACCGGCTCGCCGGGCGGCAGAGCCGCATGCCGGGCCGGGGAAACTGCGCCTGTTCGCGGCCCTCAACGTAGCCAGCGCGGTGACGTTCCTGGGCCTGTACCTGGCGCTGGTGTGGGTGCCAGCTGCGTTCGCCGCCAGCCTGATGGCGGGGGTCGGCCCGACCGCCGCGACGGTGCTCGCCACCCTGTCAGGCCGACGCCACACGGCGGCGAGCTGGCTGCGCTCCGCAGGTCTGTTCGCCGCCTCCGTGATCACCGCTGCGGCCGTCCAGCCCTCCCTCCTGGACACCTCCACTTGGCAGTCCGGGCCAGCCGCCAGCGCGGTCGGCGCCGGGCTCGCGGTACTGGCCGGGGTGGGCGCCGCGGCCATCGCCCACCTGTCCCTGCAGCTCGGTGCACACGGAATCGCACCAGCCGTCGTGATGGCTCACCGCTTTCACCTGACCTACCTGCTCGCCGCCCTCGCCCTGACCAGCGACGGCCTGACCCAACCCCCTCGCCTCAGCTGGACGGTGACCGCGCTGATCGCCCTCGTCGGCGTGGTCCTGCCTCTGTACATCCTGCAGATCGGTGTCCAACGGACTCCGGCCGCCGTCACCATGGCTCTCCTCGCCACCCAACCCGGCCTCGCTTACCTCGTGCAAGGCGTACTCGGCTACCCACTTACCTGGACCGGCACCATTGCCGTCCTCTTCCTGATCGTGGCGGCCATCGTCGTCGCCCGAACCGAACACCGCGCCAGCTCCAGCGGCCCGCCCGCGGGAAAGGACACGGGTGGGGTCAAGGGAAAGGTGGGCAGCAGCCCCTAACCACGCTGCACCGTACGACAGCTTGCGCCCGTCACGCACCCGAGCTGCGGCAAGGGCGCACCAGTCACCGTCACCCTTGGTGGTCGCACTGAAATCTTTCGTGCGCTACTGAAATCTCTACTGAAATGAATCTTGCGCTACTGAAATCTTCAGAGCCACCCGACACTTGACCTGGGGTTTCATTGGCCGCCTGCGTCCCGGATGACGGAGGTGACGCACTTTTCCCCTATCTCTCTGCATGCTGAAGCGGGGCTGCGCGCTGCAGGGCCAGCGCGTCCTCCTCCTGGACCGGCCCAGGCCTGCCAGGTCTGGCTGTAAAAACCAGGTGGAAGAGCGCGCAGTCCGCCAGACTGCGCCCTGTGACTGACCTCTACTCCACCCGCGAGGGGCTTGGACCGCGGCGGGACCGCGAAACCATCACTCCGGGGGCATGGCAGGGCATAACCGCCCTGATCGGGCAGTGGGCCAACAACGGCTCGCTGGCGCGGCACTTCCCCTTGTACGAATGCGTTGACGACAGGGGCAGGAACACCATCACGGGCACGGACATGGGGATGTTCCTCCGCGCCATCACGGGGCACATCCCTGATCTGGCCGTGACTCCGCAGCCGGACGGGCTTGAACTAGAGCGATCTCCGCTCGACCCGTACTCGATGCCCGACACCGCCTCCGTGCTGGACCTCATCGAGTTCGTCGCCCGCTACATCGACAAACCGATCGACGCCACCAACCACCCTTGGGGCGGCAACCACACCGACTACACGTTCCGGCACGGGGACGGCCCGGACCCGTTTTCTGACCGCAAGCTGTCCCCGGGCGAGGCTGAGCTCCGGGACAAGGTCAACGAGATCTTCGAGCGGAACGGCATCGCGTACATCGTCAGCGACACCATGCAGGTCCAACGGCTCGGGCCCGTTGAGGCGCGCCTGCTGGTGTCCGAGTTCAGGCCTTCGACGGGAGACGCCAGGCTCGACGGCCTGTTGGATGACGCCATGGGGCGCTTCCTGTCCCGGAAGCCGGCCGACCGGCAGGACGCGGTGGAGAAGCTCTGGGATGCCTTCGAACGGCTCAAGACGCTGGAGGGCAACAACAAGGCGGTGGCAGGTCCGAAGCTGATCGAAGATGCCGCATTGAGCTCCGAGCCGTTCCGCAAGCTGCTGTCGGATGAGTTCCACCTGCTCACGCAGGTCGGCAACAACTTCACGATTCGGCATCATGAGCTGGCGAAGACGCCGCCGCCCTCCGATGACGCGAGGGACTACCTCTTCGTGCGGCTCGCCTCCGTCATCGCCGTTGTCCTGCGTCACACCGGGCGCATGGCCTGAGACCAGTCGCGCTTCTGCGCCGTGCCGCGCCGACGTCAGTCGGTGTGGTCGGCGCGGGCCAGCGTCAGCACCGCGTTACCGAATGTAATCTTCACGCGTTCCGACACTTCTGCTGACTGCCCTGTCCTGGCCTTCGTCGTGCCGGTGCCGGCGGACTGGCTTCCGGCGGCCGCGGCCTTGTGTCGGCGCCGTTGGGCCTTCTCGCGGCAGCTCCTTGAGCACCACCGACGGGCCCTTCCGGACTCATCCCTCTCGATGGGCTCCTGACAGTGTTCGCAGGTCCGGATCCTGTAGGGGGCTGGGTCGACTCCGCGGCGGGCTCGTTGCCCGCAGAGGTATGAGCACCAGCGACGCTGGCCGACACTGGAGTTTGCCTTCGGGAGAGGGTCCTGGCAGAACTCACAGGTCTCGGCCGGCGGGCGGAGGAACTGTTCGGGTGAAGTGAGACGGCTCCATCGGCGGGCGTGCTGTCGGCAGGCCGCTGAGCACGTCTGGCGGTGCGATCGAGAGCCTGGAGGCAGAGGCTTTTCGCAGGCTATGCAGCGACGGCCTGCTTGGTGGGCAGGATCATCGTCAGCGCTGGATGCCGTCGAGGAAGCGCCTCCCTGCTGGCGAAGGAGGTAGGCAGAGCGACGGCATGCCGATGAACAGAGCCGGTGGCGTTGTCCGATCTGGATCTTCATCGGCTTCTGACAGATGCGGCAGGCCTCCGTGGTTTGCCTCCGGCGGTGGGCCCGGGTCCTGCAGCGCATGGAACAGAGGATCGCCCGTCGGCCGAAGGCATTGCTGGGCGGAATGTCCGTGCCGCATTCAACGCACTTCTTCGTCTCGAGTGTTGTTCGCAGGAAGTCGGGGTCACGACCGGTGACGGCAGCAAGGCGGTCCCAGGACGGTGTGCCGCGGGGGCCAGGTGGTTCGTTGAGGAACTTCCGCAGGTAGGGCGACGGGAGATGGTTGGCTTGCGCGAGGCGTCTGATGAAAGTGGGACCTCCCTCTCCCGCCTTCGGCCGGACCTGAAAGGGGAGTGGAACAAGCTGCAGGCCGACCTCGACAGGCGCTGTCACCACCGATTGCCCGCCGTTGGCGGGTTGTTCGGGCGGTCACGTCCCGAGGCGATGTCCAGGTCGACGGCCAACAACCCGCTCTTGGTAATCTTCTCGCTGCCAGTCAGGATGGCATCGACGGCAGCCCCGCGGATCTGGTGGGCGAGGGTGCCGATCATGCCGCCGGTCCGGGTGTTGAGGAAGCGATCGAGGCGGGCCAACGTGCCGCGCTTGTGCCGGTGCAGGAGGAGGGTTTCCTCCATCTGCGCGACCAGTCCCTTCCATTCCTTGTTGTAGGGGAACGGGTGGGTGGCCACGGGGGTGAAGCGCCCTGCGATCTGGTCACCGCGGGTGCCGGAGAGGAGGCCTCCGGACTCGACGTCGATTCCTGCATAGGCGAACGTCGCCGGGATGCGCTCGGAGAAGTACTTGAGGGTGTCGGATGCCTCGGCTCCGTGCCGCGTGTGCAGGGAGATGTTGTGGATCTCGTCGACCAGGACGAGGCCGGTGCGGGCGGTGGTGCAGACGCCGACCACGGCCTCGGTCAAGTCGGTGATGTTCAGGCTGCGGGTGACGGGGAGGCCGAGGAAACGAGCGAACTCGGCTGCGATCATGCGAGGCGTCGCGGCCGGCGGAACGGTGATGTAGATGACCGGAATGCGCTCGTCCTGGCCTGGGTGTCGGCGCCGGTCCACGAGTTCGTGGGCCAAGCCGAGTTGGGTGAGAGCGATCGTCTTGCCGGTGTTCGCAGGCCCTGAGACGAGAAGTCCGCGGCGGGCACTGATCGCGCCCCGGTTCAGGATGATCAGGCGACGTCCGCAGGTCACGGTGTGCCGGACCGTGGACGTGGCGATCACTTGCAGGCGCGCGTGATGGTTCAGCCGATCGTCGTCGTACGTATTCTTCTTCTCTTTCGCCAGCGGATCGGACTCGGCCGCCTCGACGAGCGCCTCGTACTCGCTCTCGCTCATGATGACCATCGGCTGGCTCAGGAAGGTCGCGATAAACGAGCGCCATCCAAGCAGGGTGGTCAGATGCCGGCCGAAGTCGTCGCTGGCTTGGCCGGACAGCGGCATGGTCACGAACGTCTCCAAGGGTCCTCAAGCGGGTCGAAGAGTCCCAGTGGGATCACCTCAGCCATCTCTTCCTCGTCCACGGATTCCTCGGCGGCTGACGCGTCTGCGGGCTGCGGCTCGGGAAGGACGGCAGGGGCAGGAGCCGTCACCTTGGTCCGGGCCACCACTTGGCGGTCACGCTTGGAGGGCCTGTTCTTCTTCCTCTTCTGGCCGGGCTCGGCCGGATCCGGTCCGGCGTTCGCACGGGTCAGCAAAGCGGCCACGGCCTCGGCGAGTTCTTCCTCGGTGGCCTTGGGAAGCTGGTGACTGACGTGGTCCCAGGCGAGATCGCCGAAGGGAACAGGCGCCCGGTTCAAGTACTTCCACGTGGCCTGGATCCACTCGCCTTCACCGCGGTGGTTGCGTACCCAGACACGAGAGACGTCGTAGGGGTCGCGATGGACCTCCCAGAGCCCCCGCTTGGCCGTGACACCTGAATCGCGCCGACGCATGGGCCCGAGTCCCGGAGCATCGTAGGTGCGGTTGTTGATGCGAATACCGTAGGAGTTGACGACCCGCCAGGCAGCGGGCAGAAGCTCGGTGTAGTCGTCTGCGCTGAGCGCGACCGGGACATAGCCACTGGACTCCACCAGCGCGGCATACTTCTGGTTCGGAGTGAACAGCCGCCCCGGGTGGTCGGGGTCTCGCAGTCCGTCATGAGGGCGGTTCTGCCACTTGGCGACCACCCACTCGTCGAGGAGATCCTGCAACTCGGGCAGTGACCACAGGTTTTCCTTCTCCGGGTGCCGGCCGCGACGGTCAGTGTTACGGCCGGTGTATCCGGGGAGGAACTGCACGAACATCGTGGCAACCGAGCCCAGCATCTTCTCGATGTGGCCCTTCTCGAAGGGCGAGCCCTTGTGGGTCGGCTGGAAATCGATCTCCAGAAACCTGCACGATGCCCGGAAGTTGTGCGAGATGAACGCCTTTCCGTGATCGCAGACGATCATCTCCGGGACGATCACCGGCTTGGCAGCCGCGTGCTCCAGACGCTCATCCAGTGTCAGCAGTCGGCGGTGAGGCAGCACAGAGCGGGACATCTTGAGCGCGTCCACCCAGCCCGGCCGCATCAACTCGGGCGTGACGGTCCGCGCCAGCAGCACACTGGCATCGACGGACTTCGTCGACGGCCGCAGGACAAGCGCCGTCGGGGTCCGGGTCGCGACATCGATCATGCCTGTGAGCTCGACTTTGCCGACCACCCCGTTGTCGAGGCGAACCATCACGTCCAGCGGAGTGGAGTCGATCTGCATGACCTCACCCGGAGCGGTGACCGTCAGCTCTCCCAAGGTCGTGCCCGCCGTATGAGCCTTCGAACGGCGCGTCACCGCCGAGCCCAGGGCGTGAGTACCCGCCGTCAGTTTCTCCACCAACCGGTAGAGCGTGGCCCGGGAAGGCCACTTGGGCTCCGCTTGTCCGTCCTCGGCCTCGTCTTCGGTCTCCGTCTCGTCTTCGTCCTCGGTGTGCGTGAGGATCTCTTTCGTCCGCCAGATCAGGTAAGACGCGGTCCGAGTGGAGGGGTCGGCACCTTCCTCGATGGCCTGGCGCATCGCCTCGACCACTCTGGTGTCCACCGCCCCGAACTCCGGTCGCTTGCGGGCCGCCCGGCGATCTGCCAGCCCGGCAACCCCTTCCTTGAGGTAGCGGCGACGCAGCCGGGCGACCGTGTGGGCCGTCACCAGGCGACCGGACCGGGACAGCTCGGCCGCCTTGGCCTCGTCCCGTGCGGCCAACGACGTGCCCGCCCCGTATTCCTCGCGTGGCGTCGCGCCGGGCTCCGCGTCCGGCGGGAGTCCATGTACGACTTCCAGAATGTGGCCCTCCCACCACAGAGCCTGCTTGACCGCCGCGGCAGGCAGCAGGTCCAAGCCGGATGAGGCAGGCAACGGCATCTGCTCCGGTCGGAACAAGACCTCGAAGTCCTCCGCCGCGAACAGCTCAAGCAGAGCCACCACGCGATGCGGAGCCTCCGCGTCCTCCAGGACTGCGGCCTGCGCGGTCACTTCGAGCACTCCGCGGACCTGCCCGTCAAACCGAACCCGCTCGCCAACTGTCAGAATCGGCGGACGCCTCAGCCGGTCCATTGCCGCCGCCCCTTCGCCCAGACCAGGCTTCCGGTCTTCAGCAGCCCTCCCGAGAGATCCACCTTCAGCTTCCCCAACCACAACAGGTGGAACAGCACCGGCAAGACCTGGATCCGGTCGCCGACCAGCGCAGCACCATCCCACAGGCGCCTCGGCTCGCTGAAGACCTCCAGGAGTCGCTCGACTACCGCCTCCGGTCGACCGCAGCGTGCCCGGCGATACCGCGCCAGCCACCGAACGTTAGCCATGAGAATCGGCTGCGGACGGCCCGCCCACTCGAACTCCCAGCCCACCGCCGCGCAGGCCCGCTGAGTCACTGCGAAGGACTCCCGTGTGTCCTCGTCCATGTCGTCCTCGGCGCGGACATCCACAATCCGAGCCTGGCCCGTAGCCAGCCGGACAAAGTAGTCGGGAGCATGACGGCGCCGCCGTTTGCCGTCATGCCAGTGCAGCCAGAAGGGCTGCGAAGATATCGCCCTGACCTGCGGATCTTTATCGAGCAGGATCAACCGGTCTCGCTCGAGCCAGGACTCATAGCCCACGTGATCCCGTACGGTCGTCGAGTAGTACCAGCCTGCGAAACCCGGCGTTCCCTTGTCCCAGCGAAACGGTCGGACAGGTTCGACTGCCTCGAACGGAACCTGCCAACTCGCCCCCAGAGCGTGCTTGCGACGCTCGCCGTTACTGAGAAAGTCCAGCTCAAACGCTGTTAACGCTTCATCGCCGTACGCACGCGACAGCGCCTCCACCGCACCCCCAACCCGGCAGGCCGAGCGGATCCTCAACCTTCGGTGAGACTAACGAGCGCTTCAGCAACTTCGCTGAGATTCGCGGAATCTTCGCTGAGACAGGTCACCGGCCCGCAGCAGCCTCGTCGGGCAGGGGAGTGGCGGGGCTGTCGAGCCAGACACGGCAGGCGCCACTGCGGTCGGCGCTCACCCCGAATCGGGTACGGCCCGGCCGCCCGCGCCTGTCCCACCAGCTCCAGGCCGCGCACGGCGAAGCCGCAGTGCAGCGCGTCGTACGGGGCGCCCGCCGCATGCCCGGCCATGGCGTCCGCGCACAGCACGGTCACCGGCGGGCGGCATCCCTCAAGGCGCGACCGGAGGCGATGGGCGAGGTCGGGGTCGGTTTCGACGGCGGTCACGAGCGCCCCGGAGGCGGCCAGCAGCGCCGCCGTCCAGCTGGTGCCGCCACCCAGACCGAGGACCCGCGCACTAGGGGAGATCTCCAGCAGCGCGAGCATGACGGCGACGGCCGCGGGCGCGGACGACGACGAGGAGGGCACCGGACTGCCGTCGAACAGGGACTCGGTGAGCTGGGTGACGACCGACTCCTTGGAGCAGACCAGCGCCTCCCACTCCAGCGGCGCCTCGCGCCGGTTCACCGCGCGGTAGCGGCGCGCGGACCCGGGCTCGCGTACGTCCCGCCGAGGTCGTCCTTTTCCTCCTCGGTCAGCTTCCTCCTCGGTCAGCGCACCATCGCTGTCCGCGTCCTCCCGCGCCATCACAACTCCCCTTTCAGCCCTGCTCGTTCTACCCCAGGACGCGAAGCTGAAGCGAGAGCCCGACTACCGCTCGGCTGCCCTGCCCCGCGACCAACCCGCCGCCCAACAACCCTGCGGCAGCGCACCGTTGCCCGGCTGTCAGGATGCCCGTCATGGAAGCGCCGCCGACCGCCTGCCTTGCCGACCTGATCCCGGACGCCACCGGCGTCACCGCCTTCAACCGCGCCTACGGCGCGGCCAGGGACGCCGGGAGGTGTTCGTCTGCGTCGCCCGCACCGGACAGCGCTGGACGGTGAAGACCGACACGAACACCGCCGGGCCCGGCCGCACCGTCAGCGACAACGCGGCCGGCGCCGTACGCGAGGCCATCGACCGCCTCCGCGACCGACGCTAGGTGCGCCTGACGCCCCGGCCGCCGGCACCGGATAGCACCGTGCCGTACGACATCGCGGGCGAGGGCCGGGCCCGGCGGATCGCGGCGACCCTGCCCGCCGCCCTCCACAGCGACCTGGAACCGCTGGCCCGCACGGTGCCCGCCACCTGAACCCGCTGGGGCCCTGGCTGACGCCGGACCGTCCGGCCCGCCTGGCGGGACGCCTTCACACGTGCCGGTGCCATGCGCCGGGAGCGTGCTCCCGCGGCGGCACCGGCCTCTTTACAGAAGGGGCAGGGACAGCAAGGGTGACGGGACCTCCTGTTCTGGGATGGATCGGGAAGAGAGCTGGGGTGGCGCAGTGTCCTGCACGGGAGTGCCGCCACCCCAGCCACCCCGCAGAGACGGCTTTGGACAGACGGAGGGCTGGAGCGAGGATGCCGCGACTGTTCGATCACTGCCTGGCCCGGCCCGAGCCGGTCTCCCTGCACGACTTCCTGCAGACAGCGACCGCCGTCGGCTCCACGGACCCGGTGGCCCAGCGGGCCAGGGCCCTGCTTGCCGACCCTGAACGGGCCCGCCAGGCGCGCAGCGTGCGGACGGGCGGCACCGGACTGATCCTCGATGACGCCAAGCAGGCCGTCGTCATCGCCGCCGAAGCAGTCCACCACCGCGTCGCGGACGCCGACGTGCTGGAGCTGTACGCCCAGCTGCGCGAACAGCCGGTGCTGCCCGCCGAAGAGGCGCTGTTCATTGAGGTCCAAAAGCTGCGTACGCTCGGCCCGTTGACCAGCTACGGCTGGCTGGTCGTCCGCCGCCCGACCGAGCAGGGGCACGAACTGCAGGCCTGGCTGTCGACGGAGTGGGGCGGCAAGCTGCTGTCGGGGATCGCCAGCCTGTGGATCGACCTGCACGCCGACGGACGCTATGTGTGCGAGCCGGACACCCCGGGCCCCGCGACCCGGATCGCCTTCGCCGACGCCCCCGACCGTCCCGGCCTGCTGCCGAGCGTCTTCGACCCCCTCGTGACCGCCGTGCTCCCCAGTACCGTCGCCACCCTGCTGGCGAGCCTCGCCGTGGTGCGCACCGCCGAGCTGCCCGCCATCCACCTCGACCAGGCGCAGTCGGCCCGCTACCGGCGCCGCACCGGCTGCCCGCTCACGCCGTACCGGAAGATCCCGGCCCAGGACCCGGTGCTGAACGCACTGGTGCCAGCGGTCCGCGAAGAGTCCTAGTCACCCGCACTCCCTGGACAGCAAGGCCGGCGCGACCACGTTGCCCAGTCCGCGAGGCGGGATCCCCAGGCAGAAATCCCGGGCCTCTCCGCCCGCCCGGCGGGCCGTCCTGAGCCGCCCGCCGCTGCGTTGCGTCAGCCTGCCGAGACTGACCTGGCATCCCGATGCACCAGCGCACCGGGACGACCGGGCAGAGGGAGGCCGCGGTGGATGACTTCGAGACCGACGACATCGCGGCCATGCGCGAACAGGGAGATCTGCCGGCGTTCCTGCGCCTGCAGATCCGCCCGGCGAGAGCCCCCGTCCAGGTCGTGGCGCTGTGGCAGAGGTTCCCCGGCCCCGCGGGCCACAAGCCCGGCGCCTGGCCGTCAGCCACGCCGCTCGGCGCGGACCACCGGCGGGCCCCGGGCGAGCCCGAACTCTGCGACTGCGCACGGTGTCTGGCGATGGCGGCGCCCTGCGAGGACGACCCCTGCCGGTGCCCGCGCTGCGGCTCCCCGCATGCCCCGGCGGCGTGAGGATCTCGCGCACCAGGCTCAGGGCACACGTCCTGACGGGGCACGGACACCGACGGCTGAGCGGGCCGGGGGCTAGTCCAGCCCGGCGTAGGCGATGCTCAGGACCGTGATGGTCCGGGTCTGGTCGCCGATCAGGAGGACCACGGCGAGATCGCCCGCGGCCCACAGCCGCATCAGCCCGTCATCGACGTCTCCGTACGGGCTGGTGGCCGCCCGGGGATCGCTGACCGAGTCGAGGAGGAACTGCGCGACCCGGGCGCGCGCCTTGTCCGGAAGGTCCCGGTATACGGCGTGGAGGGTGGAGTCCATATAGAGCCGGTACATGGTTCAGGCGGCCCGGCTCTCCACGATCAGGTCGGTGACGTCGGAGTACTCCGCGGGCAGCTCCCCGCCGTTCTGCTGCTGGAAGGCGCGCACCGCACGACCGCGTTCGACGGCGCCCTCGAGGTCCTCGATGGCCTTGACCCACTTCTCGCCGAGGGCCTTGAGCCCGTCGAGCGGGGTGAGGTTGAACTGCCGCCAGAATTCCTGCCGCATGCCGGCGTCTGGCAGAGCATGGGCGATGGAGTCAGGGGTCCAGTCGGCGTTACCCATGATCAAACCGCCTCGAAGGTCGTCGGCACGTGCCGCTGCTGTACCCCTCAGGGTAGCGGCCCGGCCTTGCCCGGCGGGAGACAACCGGCACGAGCACCCGGCGCACCCTTCGCGGGCATGACGACGCCGGGCAGGATCCGCGCCCGGCGAACGAGCCGGGAGCGGTCCGGACGAAGATCCCGCCGTGCGGGAGCGCCGGGCAGGACGCCGACGCAGCCGACGGGACGAGGACCGGCACCAGGCGCTCGGCGCCAAGCGGACCTGATTGCCTCGGAACGGCCCGGCACCCCGACCGTAAGAACCGGGCCACCCGCCGACTTAGGAGGACCCAAATGAAGTCGACGCGCATGCACCTGGCCCGCGCGGCCGTACCCGTCGTAGCGCTGGGAGCCCTGATGGCGTCCGGCACCGGCACCGCCACGGCGGTGACCACCTGGTGGTACAGCAGCGGCCCGCACGGCAGCGGCGCCGCCGCGACCTTCCGCGAACAGGGCGACCAGCTGCGCGTGTGCGACGTCAACTCCGACGGCTACCGCGCACTGGTGGACGTCCAGACCGCCGCCGGCGCGCACGTCTATCGCGTGACGGACAGCTACAACGACAACCGGTGCACCACCGTCAGCGCCGCCGACGGCCGTCACAACATCGCCGAGAAGCGCTCCTACCGGCTGCGGGTCTGCGTGATCAACACCGGTCAGCGCCCCTCATACTGCAAGACCTCCGACCCCTTCTACAACGACCACTGACCACAGGGAGGGGAGTGACCACGTGGACAGCAGCGTGCTGAAGCCCTCAGGAGGACGCGTCACCTACGACACCGGCGGTGGTGGCCGGGAGATGCTCATCGCCGCCAGTGCGCGACTGGCGGCCGAGACGAATGCCCCGCTGACGATCGTGGAAGCCCGAGTTCTTCACTCCGAAGTCCGCGCGCTCGTCCGAGAGTTGCAGCCCGAGGTGCGCAGCGCGGTCATCTCCGCCGAGGAGGCGGCCCTGCAGCCGGCCGGAAGCATAGGCGGCGTTGGCCGTACACGCCGACGTCCTGCGCGATGCAGACGTCCGCCAGCCGCTGCTCGCGATTGCCCACAGCGCCGACCACCTCGTCGTGGCGCGCCACGACTACAGCGACACCGCCCTCGATGCCCTTGCCACTCCCGGCCTCGTCCTCAGGCTCCGCGACCTGATGCCCCCGCGCCCCGCCCGAATCCGATCGCCGTGCGGTGGACGACCCCGGAGATGGAGGAGCACAAGCAACGCTTCATCCGGCAGCTCAACCAGGGAGCACTGCCCGAGCAGGACCTGGTGAGCTTTGAGGACCTGGCCGAGATGATGCAGAAGGTGGACCCCGATGAGGTCAGGCAGCGCATCGAGAAGTTGCGGGGCCGGCCAGTACGAGGAACACATCGAGCTGGTCCGCCAGCAGCGGGCCGACGGCCCCGCGCCCCGCCCCGGGGCCACCCACGACCACGGCCAGGAGCAGTCCGCCGCACACCAGCAGCACCGGCCCCAGGGGCCCGGCCGCACCTAATCACCCGTCCAGATCGGCACACTGCGAGGTGAGGCCGCGCCGTCGACCAGACCTCATCGCGAAGAGGGACCCACATGAACGATGCGATCAACCACCCCGAGGCGGCACAGCTTGTCGACTCGCTGGTGGCCTCCGGGGGAGGCCTCGTCTCCTACGAGTTCGGGGCCCCCGGCAGACAGATCGCCGTCGCTGCGGGAGCGCACCTGGCCGCCCGCACGGGCACGTCATTGACGGTGATCGACTTCCGCCACCTGCTGCCCCAGATCCGCGCCACCGTCGCCGAGTTGCACCCGGACCTCACGTGTACGCCCATGCCCGCCGGTGAGGCGGTCCAGCATCCGGAGCGCAACACCGGCGGTGTCCTGGTCGTTCACACCGACCTCCTGCACGACCCCGGCACTCGCGAGGCGCTCCTTGCGCGGGCCGGCGCGGCCGAGAGCCTCATCGTGGCCAGTCGCGCCGACGTCGACGAATCCGTCCTCAACACCCTCCCCGGTCCCCGCTTCGTCGTGAGCGCCCGCGCCCTGATGCCGCCCTCCCCTCCGAACGCCTCGGGCCCCGGAATCCATAGGCGATTCGAGGCCGCCATCGGCACGTCGTACTCGGACGGGTTCGCCGAGATGCGGGAGCGCCAGGAGCGTTTCGTCAGGCAGCTCAAGCAGGGAACACCGGGTGAGCACGACACGGTGGGCGCCGAGGAGTCCACCGAGACGGTCAGCGTCGAGGAGTTCACCAAGGCGGTGCAGAACGCGGACCCCGACGAACTGAGACGGCGCATCGCGCGCGTCCAGGAACAGCAGGGGCAGCGGGCCGCCGACTACCCCGCCCCCGCCGCCCCGCAGCAGGTCACCCGCGACCACCAGGAGCAGTCCGCCGCGCATCAGCAGCAGGGACCTCAGGGCATCGGCCTCACCTAGATCCCGCCCGCCGGCCACCGGCCCCCACCACCGAGCCACCGTTGCGGCGGCGCACGCCGTCCCCGTGAGCAGGGCGTGGGCATAGGGTGCGCCGAAGAGTCGGCGCGGGCGAGGGGGAGCGGGTGGGAAAGGCGGCCTGGCCCTCGTACATCACCCGATGGTTCACCCGGCGCCGCCCCGGGCTTCCCCTCTCGGCGGCCGCCCACACGATCGCCTCGTGGGACGCCGCGACGCGCCTGCAGACCCGTGGACACCTGCTGTGGCTCGCCCAGCAGATCACCGAGGCCCGGCGCATGGCGCAGGCCGCCCTCGACCAGTCGGCCCCCTCCCTCGTGCGTTTGCCGGACGCGCTCGACATCACCGTCCCGCCCCAACTCCGCGACGCCGCGCTGCCGGACGGCGCCGAGCAGCTCGCCGCCGCCGTGAACCAGGCCCGGCATAACGCCGAACAACTGGCCACCGTCACGCCCCGCTCGGCGCGCAGGACCCTCCAGCGCCTGGCCGACGACCTCACGCAGGCCGAGAACAGGCTCGACCGCGCGGGCAACGACGTCTGCGGAGCAGACCTGAGTGCAGCCGACCTCACCCACCTCTACCTCGGCGGTCTGCGCTGGGATGCCGCCACCCAGTGGCCCGCCGGGTGGCGCGATCAGGTCCGCGCCGACTCAGATCCCGTGGACGGCGGCCACCAGGTCCGAGACGGCTGAGCCACCCCGCCCCAGCGGCAGTGTGCAGCCCTCGGCTACTTCTCCTCCCCGGCACCGGGCAGGACGCGGATATGGCGCTGCGGCGTGGCAACGGCTGCCGTGTCGCGGGCGGGAACTGGCTCGTACGGCTTCCACAGCGGAGCCTCCTGGTAGGGGTGGTTCCGGTCCCAGCGGGGCGCGCCGGCCAGCGCGACCACCCGGTTCAGCGGGATCCGCACCGGGTGGTGCTCTCCGCCGGGCTTGAGCGCCAGCATCCCGTCACCGACCTCGTCGAGGGTGCCGTACAGGCTCGCCCAGACCCCTTCGCCGCCCTCGGGCCCGCACCACAGGTCCAGGCGCAGCACCTGCCAGCTCAGCCAGGATCGGAGCTCCTTGAGAAACGCGGTCTGCTCGCTCCCGCCCGGGATCCAGCAGCCGTAGCCCTCGCTGAGGGAGGACGCGATCCGGGAGGCCCGCTCGCCGTCGTTGCCGCGCTCGAGCCGGTAGCTCGACTCGGCACGGGCGTGGCGCTGCTCCCCGACGACTGCCGGCACGGTGTCCGGGGCGCTGTCGGCGTCCGCGGGCAGCACGGGGAAGGCGGTACGCAGCAGCTTGAGGGCCGCCGCCGTATCGGTTCGGCGGCGTCCGGTGACGGGCCCGGCGGCCACGAACCGGGGCGGGTTGTGACGGCCTTGGACGGCGGCCTGTTCCTTCTCCAGCTTGGCGACGATGTGCCCGGGCGCAGCAATGACCGCCGAGTAGGACGGCCCGGTGGCATCCCCGGCCCCGCTGAAGTAGCCGGTGCGCCGGTAGCCGAAGGGGACCAGCGGGCCGATCACCGGGCAGGCGGCGAGGTAGGCGACGGGCGTATCCCGGGTATTGGTGAGCGGCCAGTCGTGGACGAGCAGCAGCCGCGGCGCCGTGTGCGCCGACTCGGCCTCGAACTCCGCCTCCATCCGCGCACACGCCTCGGCGACCGCGCGCGGCCACCACCCCGCCAGCTCGGCATCCGCCCAAGCCGCCGGGCTGTCGTACCCGCCTCCCGGGTTCTGCGGCGCCGGGAGGCGGGTGACGTCCACGACGCGCGCCCCGGCCAGCTCCCGGGCCACCGCGTCCTGCACCAATGCGGCGGTGCGGGCGGCGTCCAGACCGCGCGAGCGGGCCGCCAGCCACACCCCGCACACCAGCTGCCACGCCTCGACTTCCGGATCCGGCTCGTACTGCCGCGCGCGCCGGGCGGACTTCCCCGCGACCGCGGCCGTCACCTCGTCCAGAACCCGCCGCTCCTGGCTGCCGGCCGTGCGGCGCACCGCATCGCGGGCCCCGTTGTAGGCGTCCACCTCCGGGCAGTCGGCGGCGTAGCCGGTCAGGAACTCGGCGAATTCGGCGGCCAGTTCCTTGCGGGCATCGGCCAGCGTCCGGGCGTCCTTGGCGAGCTTGCGGTTGGTGCGGGCGGCCTTGAGCCAGGCGTCGAACTGCTCCTCGTCACCCGGCTGTTGCTGGGCTGCGTAGCGGGCGTAGCCGAGCCAGGTGCGCGCCGCCTGGTCTGACCGGGCGCGCTGGAGAGCCACCGCCCGGTCGGCGGTGAACGTGGCGGCCCGCCACAAGGCGTCTGGTGCGTCGGCCAGGGTGACGGAGCATTTCTTGCAGATCTCGCCGAACACCTCGAACAGGGGGTACGTGGATGCGTCCGCCGCAGGCCGGGCGTAGCGGCAGCCGCCATAGGAGTAGCGGCGCAGATCGGAGGGCGGCACGTGGTATTTTCCGCCGCCCCCGCCGGTCAGCGCGACCCGGATCGTGGCGAGCGCGGGCAGCTCCACGCCGAGCGCAGCGAAACCCTGGGCGGAGATCGCCGGAAGGGACTGGGTCATGGGTCAGCCCTCCTGTCCGGAAGCAGTGGCGGAGGGAGCCGTGACCGGGGCGTCAGTGTCCGGGCCCTCGGCGGCGGTGATGTGGTGGCGGGCCAGGGCGTCGGCGAACTGGGCCGAGAACTTGACCAGCTCGGGCAGCGTGTAGCTCGACGTGAGGGCTCGCAGCATCATGGAGACCTGGATCTGCGCCAGGTCGAAGGCGAACCGGTGTTCACGGGCTTGGTCGAAGGCGGCCAGCGCGCGCCCGGCGTCCCCCGCCGCCACGTTGCCACAGGCCCTGGCCCACAACCGCAGGGTCGTGGGCAGCGTCGCCTCCGGCACTCCGGCCAGAATCGCCATGGTGGGCAGGTCCCACACGTCGCGGTTGAAGACCTCCTCGGCGGTGGTGAACCCATCGGTGAAGTCGACCGCTCCCACCATGCCCCGCCAGTGCTCCTGGATCTGCTGCTCGAGCTGGTCCAGTGAGGTCCGCCACTCCCCGTGTGTCTTAAGGCCGCGGCCTTGATTGAAGGACGCGATACACCCAGCGCCCAGATACAGCCAGACCGCCGCGAGGTCCTCGCCCTCCGCCTCCTCGCAGTACGCCACGAACGCGGCGCGCTCATCGCTGTCCTCGTCCTGGGCGACCAGGTCGGCACCGAACAGGGCAGAGAACCGACTGAGCTCGGCGCGGGCGCGCTTGGCCCAGGGGGCAAGGTCTGACAAGGGAACTGGCGCGGAGGGTGTCTCGAGCACGGAGGCGTCGGCGGCGAGCAGGATCTCAACCGCCCGCTCCCGGCCGGCCCTGTCCAAGAGCGCAGGGAGCAAGCCCTTGCGCGCGGCCTCAGCGACCCGCCGCAACGCCTCCTGGTAGCCGCACCCGGAGGCACGGTTCAACGCACGGGCGAGCTGCTGCTGGTGGCTGAGGTTGGCCTTCTTTTTCGGTTGTGCCATGACGAACTCCTGCACATCCCTCGCGATGCCGTCCCACCACAGCAGCCGCTAGTGCGTTGTCCACGAACGTTCGCCGGGGGCACGTGGGTTGGTGCTTGCGGTTCTGGGTCTGCCAGGCTCGCTCTCGATGGCCGGATGATCGCTGTTGAGGGTGTGGTGGTGGATGACAGAGCCAGTCAGGGCAAGGCGGTTGAGTGACTACGAGGGCCAGAAGCTGCAGCAGATCGTCCGGCGGGGTAGACACGAGTCGGTGCGAGTCCGACGGGCTTTGATCATCATGGCGTCGGCGTCGGGCACTCCGGTGACGGCGATCGCCCGGTTGGTCGCCGCGCACGAGGACACCGTCCGTGATGTGATCCACGCGTTCAACGAGATGGGCCTGACCGCACTGGACCCTCGGTGGGCGGGAGGCCGTCCCCGCCTGATCGGCGATGACGAACGCGAGTTCATCATCGCGACGGCCAAGACCCGCCCGGTGGCAGTGGGACGTCCGTTCACGCACTGGAGTCTGCGCAAGCTCGCCGACCACCTGGCCCACAACCGGGTCCGGACGGTCAAAATCGGCCGGGAACGGCTGCGACAGATCCTGCGCGAACACGGGATCTCCTTCCAGCGCACTCGCACCTGGAAGGAGTCCAAGGATCCCGACAAGGACACCAAACTTGACCGTATCGAGCACGTGACCAGGCATTTCTTGGACCGCTGCTTCGCCTTCGACCAGTTCGGCCCGCTGTCGATCCGCCCCTGCCACGGCTCAGGCTGGGCCGAGGAGAAGAAGCCGGAGCGATTGCCGGCCACCTACCACCGCACTCACGGCATCCGCTACTTCCACGGCTGCTACTCCATCGGCGACGACCGGCTGTGGGGCATCACCCGCCGCCGCAAAGGCGGTGACCACAGCCTCGCGGCGCTGAAGTCGATCCGGGCCGCCCGACCCGACGGCGCCCCCATCTACGTGATCATGGACAACCTCTCGGCGAACAAGACGCCGGCGATCCGGGCCTGGGCGAGGAAACACAAGGTCGAGTTATGCCTGACGCCGACCAGCGCGTCGTGGGCCAACCCGATCGAGGCCCAGTTCGGGCCACTGCGAAACTTCGTCATGGGCGGCTCCAACCATCCGAACCACACCGTGCTCGCCCGGAAACTGCAGGACTACCTGCGGTGGCGCAACGCCAACGCCCGCCACCCCGATGTCCTGGCCGCCCAACGCCGCGAACGCGCCAAGGCCCGAAGCGAACGCCAGCAACGCTGGGGACGTCCACGTCCTCAAGCCGCATGATCAACCCCGGCGAACGTTCGTGGACAACGCACTAGGGAGCGTACGAGGCGTCAAGGACACACCAGTACAACCAAGTCACATTCGCCTCCGAGCGGCCGCTCGATTCACCCTCGACCAGAGGTGGGCCCGGCCGCGGCGCGCACCAGCGAAGTACGCCACCACGACGATACAGGGCAGCAATCGGGCCGCGTGACGTGATGCCGACGCCCACGGCGCCCGGGAAAGGGGTGGCTCCGTGGCTCCCCAGGAAACAACTGTGACCAGGAACAGTCGGGCAGGCGGCGACCGGAAGAGCAGCCCCGGCGGTGCCCTGTCTTGCACAGCAGGGCCCGAGGAGGACTGCCTCTACGAAAGTTGTCCCAGTGGTACGGGGGAGGCCACTGGGACAACTTCGTCCAGCGTATGCACCGGTGCTCGCCGCGTAGCCGGATACGGAGAACTTGTCCGGATGCGTGCGCCCTGTCCGCCTCTCCGCCGCACCCGTGAACTCGCAGGACTATCAGCAGGGTTGGGTCGGATCTGGTGCGCCTTGTGGAGCCGGGCGATGCCCTCGGACGGTCTTCGGCTTTCGCCCCTGAGGCCGAAAGCAGACGGTGCCCGTGTCGGGGAACTCATGCCGACGTCACCACCAGGGTTAGGTGCGGCCCGACGTATGAGGAATCAGGTGAGATCTTCGAGGCAAATCGTGCGGCTCACCGGGGCTGACCTCCTGCGGGCACCTGGCCGTACGGCCCGGACGACGAGGGCGGCCCTCGCCCCCACAGCCTGCGGCACATCCCGCCCCACCTGTCCCAGATGACGCCCCTCGTCCCGCCGTGCGGAACGCCATGACGAGTAGTTCGCGTAAGGCGGTCCGCCGGACGGGACGCCCCGCACATGCTGCGTTCACCAGCTCGCCGGTGCCGAAAACTGCCAGCACCGAGCAGGACGCTCCTGGGCCCGGCCCGGCCGACCGCGTTCGCCACTCCGTCCGGGGGCTCGGCCGAACGTCACCTGCGATGAGGGAACTTGATGATGGTCACCGTGCTGAGCTGGATGGGCCTGCTCGCGCTCACCGCCATGGGCGCCCTGGTGATGTGGGAGCTCGGCGCTCTGCGCGTCGCCCACCGCGATGCCGAGCGCCGCGAGCGCCGGCAGGCCGCTGTCTGCGCCCAGCAACTGCGCACGTCCACGCAGCACACGGCTCTGCCCGACCTGTCCGACCCGGCAGAGCGGTGATGCAGACGATCGGGTGGATACGGGACCGTTTCTGGAGCCACTTCGTCGTCGGCTGGATGCTGACGATCGCGGTCATCACACGGTGGGGGAGCGGCCCGCACCTGGGGCTTCACGCCCTCCCCATGGCCGTGATCGCCAGCTGGGTCTGGGCAGTTCACTGCGCCAGTGACCGTCGTACCCAGGTAGCCGAAGGCTTCCGGGCCCAGCACCACACCTGGAACAGACTCCTGCGCTCCAGGCCCCCGCACGCCCCGGGCCCCCTCTACAGCGCGGCCGTACAGCTGATGCGGAGCACCGAGAGCCACCTGTGGGCCGTGGCCCGCGAGCACCGCCTGCAGCGCCTGAGCATCGCGTTCACCGACGGCTGGGACCCGGCCGGCGACGGCAACGAGGCCGCCTCCGTGGGCGCCGGGCGGCGGGCCCATGTGTGGCTGGGCAGCAACTGGTTCGGCCCGGGCGACACCGACCACCTGCCGGCCGTCCTCGAGCACGAGCTCGGCCACATCCTGCGCCGCGACAACGCGCGCTCGACCGTGGTCCAGGCCGTCGGGGTGCTCCTGGTCGTCCTGGCGGCCGCGTGGCTGCCCTGGTCCCTCGCCGTCCTGGCAGCAGTAGCCCTCCGGCTGCTGTACATCGGATGGGTCTGGCACAGCGAGCTCGCCTGCGACGCCCGCGCCGTGCGCGCCTGCGGCCGCAACTCCGTGATCGCCCTGTGGAGGCGCAACACCGCACTGCTGCGCACGATCCCACAGCCCGCACGCCTGTGGCTCGGCCTGCGCTCGGCAACCACCCACCCCCCGTACCGGCTGCGCATCTGGTGGGCCCGGCGCATCAGCGCACCCGCCGCCCCCAAGCCCCACCCCCTCGCCGCGATGCCCGACGCCTACGCCAAGATCCCGCCGTTCGCTGCGTGAGCCGGAGCTGGCCGCGACAGAGGCGAATTCCGTGCGGCGGCCCCCGAAGACCACGCGGTGCCCGAAACCTCCCGGGCGACGGGAGCCCCGCGGCGCACGCCGTCTACGGCCAAGGAGGGCGCACAGACTGCCCGGCACGATCGCGAACGAAGGGGCCCCGCTCATGCCGGTGATCAGCATCATCACGCCCGTCCATGCCGCCACGGCCACATTCCTGGGCGAGGCCTACCACTCCCTGGCCGTCCAACAACTCCCTCCCGACTGGAAGATGGAATGGCTGGTGCAGGCCGATGGACCCGTCGACCTGAAGTACCTGCCCGACGAGCCGTGGATCTCCACCGACACCGGCCGGCCGGGCGGCGCCGCCCGGGCCCGGACCCTCGCCCTGGCCCGCGCCACGGGAGTGCTGCTGCGCCAGCTCGACGCGGACGACCTGCTCCCCGACCCGCTCGCCCTGTCCCGCGACATCCACACGCTGATCAACAACCCGACCATCGCCTGGGTCGTCTCACCCTGTCTGGACCTCCTGGCCGACGGCTCCACCGCCCCGGGCCCCTACGACCCGGCCCCCGGCCTCATCCCGCCGCGCACCTTGCTCGAGGGGCTGCTCGCCGAACGATTCCCGGTCATGGGGACCACGGTCACCCTCTACACCGAGCTGGCCCGCGCACTGGGTGCCTGGCCCGCCCTGCCGTACGGCCAGGACGTCGCCCTCTGCCTCAACGCCGAAGCGGTGTCCGCCGGCTGGATGCAAGAGCAGCCCGGCGAGCTCTACCGCCAGCATCCCGGC
The DNA here is from genome assembly GCF_026341125.1 of Streptomyces sp. NBC_01142. Classification (NCBI taxonomy): domain Bacteria; kingdom Bacillati; phylum Actinomycetota; class Actinomycetes; order Kitasatosporales; family Streptomycetaceae; genus Streptomyces; species Streptomyces sp. NBC_01142. Next base: position 12,371 of record NZ_JAPEOR010000011.1, on the reverse strand, counting down.
CAGGCGACCCTGCTCCGCCCAGCCGAGGAACGCTGGATCGGACTCAAGGCGCTGGCGGACCAGGCCCAAGCCCTCCACCGGACCGGCTGGGCCTACCACCCGCCGGTGGAGGACCTCCACGAAGATCCGGGCCACGGCTGGGACGAAGACTGGCTGCGGTATCCGCCGATCGCGAGCTGACCGCCGGCGTCGGCCCGCTGCGCCGTACTCGTCAGAACCTGCCGCGGTGCACACCCGCTCCGGTCCGGGCAGAGCGTCATACCGCGCGGCCTGTCAGCCAGGCGATCCACGCGCCGTCGGGGGCCCGGCCCAGGTGGAGGGCCGGAGTGTGGCCTGCCGCGTGGGCGCAGATACGGCCGTAGAGCCCGTGGCTGGCAGGGCACAGCTGGCCTAGTTCGTCGGCGGTAAGAGCCGTCAGGTCCTCCGGGAGGCGCTGACCCGCTGCGGTGGCGCGGGCCTGTGCGCCGCGGCGTCGCTCCACCTCGTCCAAGCGTGAGGCGACCAGGCGGAACCAGCGCAGGTCGGAGTCGTCCTCGTCGCCGCCAGGGGTGTACAGGCACTGCCGGGCACCGTGCTCGTCGAACTCGTCGACGAGCACCATGCCGACCGACTCCAGCAGGCGGCGCGAGCGGACGTTCGCCGCCTGGGTGACAGCAACCAACGGGCCGCCGCCGGGCACAGCCGCTGTCCACCAGCTGACGATCGCACCGACCGCCTCCCGTAATGGTGGAGTCGGATGTTGCAACTCTCGGAATAGCCTCCCGATCGCGCAGCTCGGGCTTGCCAGTTCCTGATTGGGGTGAAGCAGCGGATATGCCGATCAAGCAGGTCAATCGTCGTCTGGAGCAGTTCCCACCCATGCCACCGGCTGCCCTTCGGGGGTGGTCCCTAAGTGCGGATAGTCCGCCTCGTGCCCGACATCCAGGACACAGATCCGCCCCCACCTGCCATGTTTTCCCGGACACCTCCGGATTAGCAGGTCGTAGTCGCCGTCCCTCACCGCACGGTCGTACCGCTCCTGGGAGCGCCGGAGCTTGGGGCTGAGCTCTCGCGCCAAGGAGGCTTCCAGCTGGTCGATCTCTTCCCTGAGGCGCTGAACAGCGGGATCCGACATCACGGCATTCAGCGCCGTCTCGGTCCACCGCTGAACGCGCCACCGGGCGTGCGCCGCCCGGCGCTCCGCCAAGCTGTCCTCCACGGCTTCCCTCCCTAGGCTCAGGTCCTCGTGAGTCTCCAGCGTAGATATCGCCTCGGAGAAGTGTCCGCTCAGTTCGGCGGAACAGGCGGCTTGGACGTGGCGGTGCGGGTAGGCCCTAGTCTGTTTCCGTGAGGAACACCAAAGCTTTCAAGGATGCGGTCGCGCAGACGCTGGCCGAACTCGCCCGCCTCGGGGTGACGATGCGGCCCGGGTCCGTCGAGGACACCATTGAAGCCAATATGAGCAGGGTCGCCGCTCAGCTGGGTATCCAACAACGTTCCGCATGGCGGTACTTCGACGCGGAAGAGCTGGCCAAGTCCCTCGCCCAGCAGCACAAAAAGTTCGAGGCCTCCAGCGAGAGCGCCGGCGTGGGCGTGGCTCCCATGCCGCCGGTCGACAATCCCGAACTGGCTCTGGTGCTGGCCGGTGTTCCGGACTCGCTTGTGCAGACCGGCGGGGACCTCTTCGCAGTGATCATCAACGTTGCCGTGAATGCGTGGATGGCCGGTCACATCCACGGAGAGGACGGTTGCGAGGGTTGCGAGGGCAGTCGTGGTCCCTCCGGTCACGACTGGGACGACCGGATGAAGCAGATCACTGCCATGTCCCCGGACATCACCAAGTGGTTCGACCGGGACCGGTGGACCGCGGCTCTGCACGACAGCGGTTTCAGCATCGAGCGTCGCTGATCTGAGGTTCGGTGGCCTCGTTGAAGCGGCGGCCACCAACTTCGCCGCCCTGCAGCACCACGCCCGCCGGGCGGCGACGCGCGCGTGCGAGGCGGGACCGCACAGGTAGACCCGGACCCGCTCGTCGGTCAGCAACTCGCGGACAAGGTTCGCGTCTTCGGGGGTGACCGGTCGCAGGAGCAGCCGGTCGGTACGTAGTTCGGCGGGCCAGACGCTGTCCAGGGCGGCATCGACAAAGTCCATGAGGCTCAGCCTGGCAGCCGGTGGCACCGGGCGGGCTGGCTCAGCAGGACACGGCGCGGTCGGGCGAATCGCCAACAGCACCGGCCGGCCGGGCGGCGCCTCGTCCCAGACGAACACGAGCGGCTTGCGAGCGAGAACGCTCCCTTCCGGCTGGACTCGTTCGATAGCTCCCAGGGCTTCACCGACCGCGTCCGCTGCAGTTGTCGCCTACTCCACCGACGCTCCGCGAGAAGGCTTCGCCGCTGGCCAGGCGGTGTTGTCAGTGCCGTACGCCATCCTGGCGGCGACGGTCGTGGAGAGGTGAGCCCATCGTCGAGATCAAGACAGGGAGGGAGCCCATGGCTGCCGGTGAGGGGAAACGCGTCAGAGCGGGAGGGTCTTCGCTGCTGGCGGACTTCAAGCAGCTCGGGGCGATGCCGTCCGCCCACAAGCGGGGCTACCAGCTGGAGGTGCTGCTGGAGCAGTTGTTCAGGCGGGCGCACTTCCGGGTCGACCGCAACGCGTCCGTCGCGAAACCGCGGCAGACGGACCTGGTGGCCCGCTACGGGGACACCTGGTACCTGATCGAGGCCAAGTGGCACAACGAGCCGGCCGACATCAACGTCTTCGATTCCGTCCGCTCACGGATGGAGCGGGCCGCCTCATCCGCTGTCGTAGGCGTCATCATCAGCGTGAACGGCTTCACCGACTCGGCGGTGGAGGACCTGCGGGTGCGCCGGGACCGGGGGCCGATCCTGCTGTTCGGCGAAGACGAGCTGACTCAGGTCCTGAGCACACCGAGGTCGCTGGTCAACCTCCTGCAGGTGAAGCGGGAGGAACTGATCACCCACGGCCGCGTGCACCTCGCTGCTGTCCCCAAGCCCCGGCGTCGGCGCCGGCCGGCCACCGGCCTGCCGGGTGCCGAGGCGCGGCTGCTCGACCCCGACCTGAAGCCGCTGCCGTACGTCAAGTCCAGGGGCGGGTTCGGGGAGTTCATCTTCGTGCCGGAGCTGCCCGACGTGGACTGGGCGTTCGGCAGCGGCAGCGGCGTCTCTCTCGATGTGCCGGTCAGGCCGTACAACGAGGACGGCATCGTGGAGTTGCTGTACGGGCTGGGCTCGATGGGCTGGACCAGTGCCGCACCGCAGTGGAACATCCAGCAGTCGAGCGCGAACTGGCACGGCGTCGGCGCCCGCGAGTTCGTCGAGGCGCTGCGTGCCTGGAAAAAGCGCGAAGACACCCTGGAGAACGCCCACCACACCGAGCAGGTCACCTACTTCGACACCTGCCAGGGCGGAGGCTTTTACACCCTCACCGCGAGCATCGCCAACCACCGCTTTCGGGCGGTCTACGACTGTCACCTGTCGTTCCAGCTGCCCGGCGTCCCCGTGGACTTCCAGCCGATCCGGCACTTGTTCGAACAGTTCGACGCCGCAGCATTCAGCTACTTCCGTCCGCTGAACGGCCCGGCAGTCGTTCGGCACCACCTTGAGCAGAGGGTGCCGCTGGAGGTCGTCGGTTACGTCGTCTCGCACAGCGAGCTGGACCCGATGGACTGCGATGACGCGCCTGCAGAGTGGGTCACGGGCCTTCTGGTGAGAAATCCGTACCGAGGCGAGGACGGTCGGTCTCTCTCGGATGAGTGGCCGGGCCGGGTCACGGAGAGCGAACTGCTCGTCTGTGCCCTGCGGTCGCACCACCAGCTCCATGAGCCCAAGGAGGTGTACCACCTGTACTGGTGGGAGTACGCGCGTACCTCCGACGCCCTGGCCCTGCGACCCGTGGCCGACTGGTAGCGAGCCGGAGGAGGTCCGCCGCCCCGGCCGGCCCGACTGGCTCCTGCTTCTCTCCACACTCCTCCCTGCGGCGTAGTGGCGGTGCGGCCCCCGGGCTCGTCGTACAGGGTGGGCTCATGAGCGTGTTGTGGTCCGGCCATATCACCTGCGCACTGGTGAGCGTGCCGGTGCGGCTCTACACGGGGATCGAGGAGGCGAGGCCGCGCCTTCACCGCGTGCACGCCGCGGACGGCGCCCGAATCCGGCACCGGCAGGTGTGCGAGGCCGAGGCCCGCGAGGTCGGCGAGTCCGAGATCGGCCGGGGCTGGCAGGCCCCGGACGGCCGGGTAGTCGTGTTGCGGGATGAGGACCTGGACCACCTTCCGCTGGCCACCCGCAAGGCCGTGGAGATCGTCGGCTTCGTCGACGAGCGGGACGTCGACCCGCTGCTGTACGAGCGGTTCTACTACGCCGGACCGGCCGACGGGCAGGCGGCTCTGCGCCCGTACACCCTGCTGGTAGAGGCGATGACCCGCAAAGGGGTCCTCGCCGTGGCCAAGTTCGCCGCGCGCACCCGGGAGCGCTTGGCGGTGCTGCGCCCGCGCCAGGGCGTCCTCGTGGTCCACGCCCTGCGGTGGCCGGAGGAAGTCCGCCCACCCGAGGACATCGCCGTGGCGGCGCCGGCCACCACACGGGAGCTGGAGCTCGCCGAGACGCTGATCGACCACCTGACCGGCGTGGACATCAGCGCCCTGCACGACGAGTACGGCGCAGCGCTGGAGCAGGTCGTGGAAGCCAAACTCGCGGGTGTGGGCTGGGAGGAGCCTCCCGAGCCGGTGCCGCCGGTGGACCTGATGGCGGCCCTGGAGGCCAGCATCCGCCGAGCCCGGAACGGGCGCGAGCCATACCCGTAACCTGCGCGCCGAGGGATTCACCCTCCTCGCCCGGCTCCGCCTCGTTGCCCAGGTATGACAGATGATCTGAAGACGCGAATCCAGGCCAACTGCCGCAGCCTGTCCCTGCCCACGGCCCGGCACGTGGCGGGACTGCTTCAACGCCTGGAAGCCGAGCACGAGACGGGCAGCGAAGAGGTGATCGAGCGGGCCTTCAGCGGCGCCGTACGGGCCGCCTGGACGCAGGACGAGCCGTGGGGCCGTGGAGTAGTACGTCCGAGAGACCGTGAACAACCATCTGTGCGCCGTGGACAGCGCCCTGGCCCTCGCCGGTCAACGGGCTGGGAGCCGGTTGACACGGTTGCCGCCCTCTCGACGATGGACCACGACACCGCGGCGTTCCTCCTCGGGCAGCGTGCCCAGCCACGCAGCCCGGCCGACGGCGACTCCGCGTAGGCGCCAGCTGAGGCGGCCCGCGAGCGGCTTCAGGGGGTGACGTGCGCGCCGTCGAGCCGACGGTGCACCATCGACAGCGTGGTGAGCAGCTCCAGCAACTCCTCGTCGGTGACCGTGCGGTGAAGCCGTGGCTCGTGCGCGGCCGGGTTGCGGTACATGCTGAACAGTCCCTTGACCAGGTTTGCCAGCCCCTTCTGTTCATCCAGCTCCGGACCGGTGACGTTCGCGTTGATGGCCACCCGGGCCGTGCCCTGGCCGGGCATGAGCACCGAGTCGACCAGCCGCGCCCCGTCCAGGCCCTGACCGGTGAGCTGACGCAGCCGGTCGGCCACCGACTTGACCGCCTCCAGGCTGGCGTGGAAAGGGTTCTTGGCCAAGATCTCCAGCGTGCAGTAGCGCAGCACCTCAGGATGCGTGGAGCGGCGGCGCAGCTCCGACCGCAGCGAACTGGCGTGCCGGGCGGCCTCGCTCAGCGTGGCCGCGGCCGGCCCCCTGGCAAGGCGCCCCTCGTCGTTCACCCGCAGCCCGACATGGACGAGGATCTCGTTGAGGTCGTCCTGCCGGCGCGAGAACGTGTGTGGTTGCTGCGCGTAGAGCACCGGGGCCATCGCTGCGCTGATGAACGCGATCACGCAGTTCGACGCCTTCTGGCGCGCCTGGTGCGCCAGCAGCGCCCCGGCCAGCCGGTCCCGCTTGTTGCCGCCCTCCACGTCCGGCACCTTCACGGTCGTCAGCAGCTGTCCGATCTCCCGACCGGTCAGCCCCTGCGCGGTGTCGCCGAGCACACCCGCCACCGCAGTGACGACCGGTGCAGGCCAGGGCTCGTGTCTACGCGCTGCCATGCCTTCTCAACTTCCCCTCGTTATATGGCCAACCGGTCAGGATGACACGGGCGCGGGTGGGCGGCTGCCCCATTTCCGCGCCTACGGAAAGTCCGCGACCCCGGCACGCTCGCCTGGGAGCCGCGGTCGACCTCAGATTCGGCCCGGCCAGGGATTGATGTCCCGTGCTCGCCCTGCACCGCATAGCGGCCCCCGGGCGCCGTGGACACCCGGGGGCCGCTTACGTGCCCCGACGGCGGCTACGCCGCCCCGGCGCCCGTCACCGCCCCGCGCCGGGGCCCGTGAACGGCGTCTGCCGGACGGCGAGCAGGGCCAGCGCGGTGGGTGTCTGCGTGAGGTCGACGCGCGGGTGAGCGGATCCGTCCAGCGGGTTCAGCAGCCGGGCCGTCCACCCCTCGGCGTTGCGCACCACCTCCAGGGCGGTCTGGTCGGCCAGGGGCAGGACGGTCAGCAGAGACCAGGCCCCCCGCCGGATGACGCCGGTCGTGGGGTGCGCGTAGTGCTCGGCCAACCGGTCGCCGACCGCGCCGGCGCCCTGGCGGCACACGCTGCCCACGTACTGGCACCCGCGGCGGCTGTCCCACGCGACATACACCGCACATCTCGCCCCCACCCGGCGGCGTACCGCACCCGGCAGGGCCGGGCACACCACCACCGGCGAGTGGCTGTCGCCGCCCCGGACCACGCTGTCGTCGAGCACCGAGCCCACCAGCCGCAGCACCGGCCGCAGCGCCCGGTCGATCTGCGCGGGCAGCGTGAGAGCGGCGCTCACTCGTTGTCCTCCTCGTCCTCGTCGAACACGAAGAGGGAGGTGTCGACCGGCCCGAACTTCGTGAGGATCTCGGAGAGCTGGCCCAGCTGCTCGCGCTGGCCCTGGACGGCATCGAAGGTGCCGAACACCTGGTTGCCGCGCCTCTGGCTCATGCGGGCCAGCGCCCGCGCGGCCTTGGCGGCCGAGGTGATGCCCAGCTCGAGCGTCCGGCGCAGGCGCACGTCTTCCGCCTCGGGCTCCTGCTGCTTGCCGCCCGTCTTGGCCTTGGCCTCCGCGTGGTTCTTGGCGATGGTGTCCAGGGCCTGGGCCGGGTCGGCGGCGTGGACGAGGTCCCACTCGTAGTCGATGATCATCTGCTGGCCGGCCTTGTCGAGCATGGGCTCGCCGTCGCGGACCAGGACACCGTCGACCTCGCGCTCCTGGGTGTGGAACAGCTTGGGCAGCACGGCCGGGTCGGCGGCGACATGGGCGCGGGCGATGGAGTGCAGCATCCGCAGCCCCCCGGCGGTCCGCGCCAGCAGATCCAGCAGCTTCACCGGCGTCGCCCGGAAGGGCGCCTTGCGGGCCTCGCGGTCGGTGCCCTCCTTCGAGCCGCGGTCCCGGGTGATGTAGCTGTCGAGGATCGCCGCGGTGCCGCCCAGGACGGTCAGCTCCGCCACGGCGCCCATCTCGCCGGCCAGAGCGCGCTCGAGGATGTCGTCGAGCACCTCGAACGTGTCCTCGCCCTTGGTCAGCTCCCACGGCTGCTTCCACACCGTGTCGGTGATCGTGCCGCCGTTGCCGAAAGCGCGCAGCGGCTGCTCGATGCCCTCCTGGCTGCGGTAGTCCGACAGCGCCATGGGCGCGAGCCGCTCGCTGACCCGCTGCCGGTCGGCCTTGCCCATCCCGAATTCCTGCTTGATCAGCCGGTTCACGGCGTCCGTGTGCGGCCCGGCGAGCACCGCGTGCTGATGGACCGCGGCCGACCACAGCCGGTGCGCCGGAACCCCGAGCAGTTCGTGCATGGCCTGTGCGCCCACGGTGCCCGACAGCACCCGGTGCACGTCCGGGGTGATCAGGCCCTCACGGTGGGCGTGCCGGTAGACCCGCTGCATGCCCTGCGTGTTCTGCGCCCCCGGGGTCCAGGCGGTGACGTGCACGTGCAGATTGGCCAGCAGGTCGTCCCGGGCCGCCACCAGGTCCGCCAGCGGCCCGCGGCTGTCGGACCGCGCGCCGACCACGACGGTGGCCGGGAAGGCGAGCGTGTGGCCCTCCCGCCGGGTCGCCTCCGTCAGCATGGGCGCGGCCAGGTTCTTGCGGGTGCGCGCGGTCAGCTCGGTCACCCGCCGGCGCACGGCCCCCTGCTCGGCACGGCTGCGCCCGCCGGGCTGGTCGGTCGAGCCGATAACGGTGCTGATGCAGGCCGAGATCGCCTGGTAGATGTCGCCGCCGGTGCGCGCCAGCCACATGCTCACCAGCCGGCTGTTGCCGTCGCCCGCGATCAGGAAGGTGTCCTCGCTGCCGTCGTCGTACACGACGCGCATCACGAACAGCGTCAGCGGCTCCTTCACACCCTGCTGGAGCACGCTCTGGGTGTAGTCGTTCTCGCCCTTCTGGGCGTGGAACGTGTTGAACATGCTCTCGGAGACCGCACTGGCCAGGGCCTTGCGGTCGCGCATGCGCACCGTGAAGACCGCGATCGGCTCGCCGGTCTCCGGATCGGTCAGCGTCTCGTACGAGGTCACCAGCGACGTGGGCGGTGCCGCGTCCATGGCCGTGCGCAGCTGGTCCGCCCACCGCTGGTTGATGAAGTCGGGCAGGACGTCGAGGTCGAGGTAGCGGTCGTGCGGCGCGGTCGCGTACAGCGTGCCGCCGACGACCGGCTTGGCCGTCAGCAGGCTGACCCGCTCACCGTCCACCAGAGCCCGCAGCCGCGCGGGATCCACCGCACCCGAGGTGACGGCGTTCGCCGAGGCCTCGTCCAGCGAGGTGTCGGGGTTCTCCAGAAGCGCCTTGCGCGCACCGCGGAGCCTGGTCACCGGCTGCGGGTCCGCCACCGGCGCGGGCCGGCGCAGCAGCGGAGGAAGGCCGTCGTCGGGCTCCTGCCCGTCCCGGCCGTCGAATGCGTCGATCGAAGTCAAGGTCTCGCCCTCCCGGGCATGGCACGCAGCAGGAAAACCCGCGGGCAGGGTCATCCCTGCCTCCACTGCGCGCCGTCCGCAGGGGGCGGCGAGCGCCGTCACGCTCCACCAGCGGCTCATGTCTCCGCGATGTCCCGTGCCGACTGGCGTTCTACGGTCACCGGCGAGCTGCTGGTCAGCCGGTCCGAGGACCGAACGCCCGTCGATGACGGGTGCCAGCTGCTCTCATGCCTCAGTTCGAACTCTGCGGCATGCAGTTTCCGTGTATCCAGAGCGGTGCGCGGCCGGCACAGCAACGCTGGGCCAGCAACCCCCGAGTGTACGCCAACACGCACCGAACTGCACCGAGTTCGTTTAAACGGCCAAACGCCCAGATCGTGCGATGTGGTCGCAGCCGTCCGGACCGAGCAGGCAAGACGCTGCCGAATGGCGCGAGGCCCGACCGGGGCGATGGGCTAGGGAGCGGGGTGACACACCCCGACCTGCTGAGGTTGCAGCACCGCCTGGACGAGCTGCGTGGCCAGGTGCTCCAGTCCTTCCTGCTCCTTCTCCTTCCAGAGGTCGACGGGCACGGTGGTGAAGCCGATCTCGGCGCGCCGCCGTCGGCGGCGCAGGTCAGCTCGGCGGTGGGGAGCTCGGTGTATCGGGCCAGGGCGGCGGTCGGTCTACGCCCTCGGCTGGAGCGAATAGCCGGTCTGCTTCAGTGCGTCGTCCCACACTGCGGGCGTCAGCCAGCGCTCGATGTCGGGCGATGCGGCCGTGATCGACCGCATGCGGGCCTCCCAGTCGTGACCGCCAGGGGTTGCGGTGCCTCGTCCGCAGCCGTCGCACCCGTCTTCTCCGTGAATGTGCCCGGCCATCCAGGAGTTCAGCGCGACCTGGAGCAGGACCGTGAACAGGTCGCCGCTCTCGGCCAGGTGGTCCAGGGCATCATGCATGATCAACGCCAGCTCGGGATTGCCGTAGGGAGGGAATGGGGGCTGGCCTTGCTGCAGTCCCCCACCGGACTTGGCGCTGGCCACCGTCTCGGCGATGGCCTGAGCGAAGTCCTTCGGGTCGAAGTAGTTCCAGGCGGTCCGGACCTGCACGCCGAGCTGCTGAGCGACCGAGCGGCACCAGTAACTTTCACAAGTCCGGCGATGCGACGGAGAGGGAGCCGACATGCTGGGAAGCCGCGTCCACATCAAAGGGTCGGCCAGACAGAAGCTCGGGGCCGAGCTGAAGAAGGCGTACAGCAGGGGGGCCTCGATCCGGACCCTCGCGCACGGCTGCGGGCGCTCGTACGGGTTCGTGCACCGCGTGCTCACCGAAGCCGGCACCGCCATGCGCACGCGCGGCGGCTCGGAGGACAGCCGCCGCACGGTTGCCGTCGTCGTGGTGGGGGGCTGATTTCTGCGGCTCGGCGTGCCGCGGGAAATTCCGTACATCGTCCAGGATTTGCTCACCCCACGGCATTGCGCAGCGTCACCGCCGACCTGTGCCCCGGTGGAACGCTGGGCGCCGAGGACATGGCGTATTCCCGGTACCGCGTGTCGGGATCAGGCGACGGTCCAGTCGCGCAGCTGGCGGGCGATCCGGGCGATGCCGAGCGCTCCGGAGGCGGCGTCCCGCACGAGCGCGACGGCCGCCTTGGGCGGGTAGTCGAGTTCGCGCGCGTTGAGGATCAGATAAGCCTCGGTCGCATGCCAGGCGAAAGCCTCGTTGGAGTGCTCCAGGCACGGCAGTTTCGCCAAGGTCTGCAGCAGCGCGCCGGCCTTGAGATATAGAGATCCGTAGATGTCGCGCTCCATCGCTCGGGCATTGACCCGGGCGACAGCGGCGTACAGCGGTCCGAGGTCGTCGACCTGCGGATCACCGTCGAGCAGCTCGGCGGCGTGCAGCAGGAACGTGACGTCGAGCGGGTGGAGCGGCGGTTCCGGCTGGGTCACGCGGCGTGGCCTCGTTCCTGGTGCTGTCCGAGTTCCCGCTGCGCTTCCTGCTCGGCCGCCCGCTGCTCGGCACTGGGGTCCAGACTGCTGGGCTCGGCCGCGAAAGCCGCGCCGCTGCGGGCCATGGACGCCTGGAAACCGTCCAGGAACCGCCGCTCCACGGCGGTCGCACGGTCGTAGGCGGCAGAGAGGATGTACTCCTGCATGCTGACCCCCGCCTGCCTGGCCGCTGCCGCGATCGCGGCCCGTTGCGCAGGATCGGGGAAGCGCAGGTTCAACGCTGTTTTGGCATCCGACATGGTATCCACGGTACCAGCGGTACCACGCGGGCGTCTCGGGAGCGGCGCGGACTACCCCGGCCCAGGCCGTCGGCGAAGCGCATCCGCCGCCCCGCCCCTGAGGAGGCCTCTCACGCGCGCGCCTGTCGTGCACCCGAATTATGTAACGTCCTCTGAGCCGGGACGGAAACATGCAACGGCTACTCTCCGTATTCTCACGGTCCACACCGGCCGTGGGCCCCTGGACCGACCACGTCGTCGCCGAGCACCTCATGCGCACCCAGCTGGCCCGCGCGTACGCCGTCGACGTATGGGCGACCTCGACGACCTGTTGGACCAACGGGCCCATCACGATAAGGAGATCAGGCGGTGGGCGACGCCTCTTCGGGGGAGCTCTGGTAGGCAGCCAGTCTGGCTGCGTCCCGCTCGGGCGTCAGCCGCCTGACAGGGGCGACGAGCGGGTTCCGGCGGCGCCGCAGAGCCTGGCCCAGCAGGTCGGCCGCGCGGTCGGCTGCAGCGCGGGCCAGGAGCCGGTGGGCGGGATCGCCGAGTTCGGGCAGTGACGCGGAGCCCGCCGGTTCGGTCGACGGGGCGGGCAGGGGCGGCGCACGAGTTGCACCGAATGCAACTCGTGTCCCTCAGGGCTGTGGCAGTGCGTGCGTCAGCGCGGTGATCAGGCCGTGATGGGCCGCCTCGACTCGCCCTGGAGCGCAGCCCGTGCAGAAGGTGTGGCCGCTGCGGGTGACGACCAACCCCCAGGCTTGAGCTGCGTGGACGCTGTCTCCGTGACTCTCCGGTGCGTGCACGATGATGCCTTCGACCGGCAGGGAGAAGGCGGCGCCTGCGATCCGGTCGGACAGCTGGGCGGAAGAGGCGAACTGCCAGTTGTTTCCGTCGGTATACGGGCTGCCGAGGCCCTGGCTCGGCAGCCGCTCCAGCAGCGCTGACGTGCCGGAGAAGTCCTCCAGCGTGAGCGTGATCGCCCACAGCCGTGCCGCGTCCTGCTCCGCAGGCGACCACACGGGGTCCAACGCGTCGTGGGCGTCGTTCAGGTCGTGCTCGACCTGGTAGCGCACGGCGGCAGAGTCCACGAGCCGCCCGTTCTGCTCGACAATCAGAGCCTGCTGCTCCGACCGGGCCCTCTTCCGCGTCATGTAATCCAGCTGCTGTGGGCGCAGCAGGATGACGGCTTCTGCCG
>NZ_JAPEOR010000010.1 GCF_026341125.1 Streptomyces sp. NBC_01142 | reverse complement strand
GTGTCGGGTGGCTCTGAAGATTTCAGTAGCGCAAGATTCATTTCAGTAGAGATTTCAGTAGCGCACGAAAGATTTCAGTGCGACCACCAAGGGTGACGGTGACTGGTGCGCCCTTGCCGCAGCTCGGGTGCGTGACGGGCGCAAGCTGTCGTACGGTGCAGCGTGGTTAGGGGCTGCTGCCCACCTTTCCCTTGACCCCACCCGTGTCCTTTCCCGCGGGCGGGCCGCTGGAGCTGGCGCGGTGTTCGGTTCGGGCGACGACGATGGCCGCCACGATCAGGAAGAGGACGGCAATGGTGCCGGTCCAGGTAAGTGGGTAGCCGAGTACGCCTTGCACGAGGTAAGCGAGGCCGGGTTGGGTGGCGAGGAGAGCCATGGTGACGGCGGCCGGAGTCCGTTGGACACCGATCTGCAGGATGTACAGAGGCAGGACCACGCCGACGAGGGCGATCAGCGCGGTCACCGTCCAGCTGAGGCGAGGGGGTTGGGTCAGGCCGTCGCTGGTCAGGGCGAGGGCGGCGAGCAGGTAGGTCAGGTGAAAGCGGTGAGCCATCACGACGGCTGGTGCGATTCCGTGTGCACCGAGCTGCAGGGACAGGTGGGCGATGGCCGCGGCGCCCACCCCGGCCAGTACCGCGAGCCCGGCGCCGACCGCGCTGGCGGCTGGCCCGGACTGCCAAGTGGAGGTGTCCAGGAGGGAGGGCTGGACGGCCGCAGCGGTGATCACGGAGGCGGCGAACAGACCTGCGGAGCGCAGCCAGCTCGCCGCCGTGTGGCGTCGGCCTGACAGGGTGGCGAGCACCGTCGCGGCGGTCGGGCCGACCCCCGCCATCAGGCTGGCGGCGAACGCAGCTGGCACCCACACCAGCGCCAGGTACAGGCCCAGGAACGTCACCGCGCTGGCTACGTTGAGGGCCGCGAACAGGCGCAGTTTCCCCGGCCCGGCATGCGGCTCTGCCGCCCGGCGAGCCGGTGTGCGGCGTATCCGGCTCACAGCCAGGAACAGCAGCGTGCAGCCGAAGAAGGCCACCAGAGAGAAGCGCAGGCTGTCGCCGCTACTGATGCGGCCGGACAGGAACGCCTCAGCGGCGGCCTGAAGCAGCACCGAGAGGGCGATGAGTGCGGGTGCCCCTGCCATCAGGCCGCCGTCCGCTGCAGCGGCTCGCTGGCGTCGTGCCGTTGGCCGGGGTCGGCCATGCGGTAGAAGGCGCCGTCGTCCTCCAGGTGGTGGATGAACCCCAGGGAGCTGTAAAGAAGTTCCTCGTCATCGTGGACGAGGTAGGCGATGCCGGAGGCGCCGGTGGTCAGCGTCGGGTCCGGGATCGGCACGCCGGTCGCGGGCAGCCGGTCGATGGAGTGGAAGCCGGGCAGTCGGCGCAGGATGCGCGCTCCGTCCACGGCGGCCAGTACCCCCTCCCGGAAGGTGCGCAGGAAGATCTTGGCGAGGGTACGGCCTCCCCCGTAGGGCAGCTCGAAGCGCTGGGCGAAGTCGTCCGGGCGCAGAAAACGCTCGGCGACCAGGTGCTGGTGGCTGTAGCCGAAGGCGGCGTGGTACGGGTCGGGTGCCAGGGACGGCCCCATCACCCGGGAGTTGACCTCCACCAGGCGTGGTCCGGCCGTGGTGAGCATCACCTCGGTGTGCGCGGCGCCTTCCCGGATGCCGAGGGCGTCCAGACAGCGCAGCACGTACGCGACGAGGTCCTGCTCGCGGTCGTCGAGTTGGGGTCGGGAGACGATGTGGCGCAGGACCGGCGCCCCGGCGATGGTGTCGATGCGCTCCCGGTACACCTCCGAGAGCAGGTGGCGGCCGTCCATGCTGACGGTGTTGACGATGTACTGGGTCCCCTCCAGGTACTCCTGAAGCAGCACGTCGGTATTGGTCTCGCCCATCAGATTGGGCTGGAGCAGGGTGGCCTCGGCCGCTGCGCGGGCTTCGGCGCGGCTGGCGACCACGGTGCAGCCGTCGCTGCCCGCGCTGTTGCGCGGCTTGACCACCAGCGGGGTGCCGGGGGCAGCGCCCCAGGCGTCGAGGGTCTCGTCGAGCTCCGTGAGCGAGCTGATTGCCCGGGTGCGGGCGGCCGGCACGCTCTCGGCCTCGAGGGCGCGCACCATGAGTTCCTTGTCACGGCGGGCGGCGGCCAGCTGGACGTCGTGGTGCGGCAGTCCGAGTGCGTGAGCGAGGGCGTCGGCCAGCAGCACCCCGCGTTCGCTGGCCGCGATCACCGCGGTGATCTGCTTGTCGCGCAGCAGCTCTGCGGCCTCGGCAACGGCTTGCGGTCCGGTGGCAGTCAGCAGGCCGGTGTGCGGGGCCGGGTCGCTCGCGTGCTCGGCGTGCAGGGCGGCCTCGTAGAGATGCAGGCAGTCCGCACCCTCCTCGCGGAAGGCGGCGGCCAGCTCACGGCCGGTGGAGACGGGATCGACGAGCACGTACATGGGCGGCGTCCTTTCGACAGGATTCAACGGGTGGAGACGGCGAGGGCCTGGGCGACGGTGCCCGCCTGGCCAGCCGCGGTCCACAGGTAGTTGACGATGGCGGTGCGGGCGGCCCCCATGGCTCCGACCATCCAGATGCGTTCCGGGTCGGCTCCGCCGGGACGCAGCAGCCGTAGGTCCGGGCCGGTGAGCGGTGGAGCGCAGTGCGGGGAGCAGGCGGCGGGACCGAGGGCGAGCAGCGCGGGGCCGTGCGTGCACACGGCAGGCCTGAGGTATCCGGAGGCCGACAGCACATGAGTGTGGTGCTCGGCCGGGCCGGCGGCCGTCCAGCGCACCTGCCAGCCGCCGTCCGGGTCCGGTGTGAGCGCCGCAGGGGTGCCGCGGCGCACGGCGAGCCGTCCGGCCAGGCCGTGCCCGGCCAGGGCGCGGGCGCTGGACACCGGGATGGCCGAGATGTGGCGGGCGATCAGCGGGCGGAAGCGCGTGAGCAGACGGTCTCGCTCGGCGGAGGGCCAGCCCTCGGTCCAGTCGTTCACCGCCTCGATGAGTTCGGCGATCACGTCTTGCCAGGCATTGTCGCCCGCCTCGGTCTGCCGCAGTTCTGTGGTGAGCCGCTCCAGCGCCTTGGGTTCGGTGCCGAATTGCCGACGCAGCGCGGCCGCCGGGTGCCCCCAGCCGGCCCTGGCGCTCCGGACGGCGCGCGCCAGGACCCGGGTGAGCGTCCGGTCGAAATCCGGGGTGCCGGGGTTCAGTTCGCGCAAGTCGGCCAACAGCCCGGTCGGCCGGGCCGTACGGCACAGCCGGTTGCGGACGGCTGGCAGTTCGCCGGAAGGCGAGCACAAGGTGACCTGCCGGTCAGCCCCGCACAGCACCAGAGCGGCATCCACCGCGGACAGCTTGCTGCCGACGACCAGCACTCTGGCGTCGGTGGGCAGTGCCCGGAGCCGGTCCGTGGGGTAGGGGCCGGCAAGTAGATCCGGATGGTCCGCATACGCGCGCAGCAGCTCGGGCAGGTGCGGCTGGTCGCCACCGGCCGCCACCACCACATCGGTGGCCTCCAGCGTGCTGCCGTCGTCCAGGGTGACCCGGTATCCCTCGCCCGCGCGTTCTGCCGGGAGTACCGTACGGGCCCGCGTGGTCACCTGGCGCACCTGGGCCCCCCGCGCCTGAAGCTCCCGGCTCAGCTGCCCGAACCGTTCCCGGCAGTACTGCCCGACCAGCGCACGCGGGACGAAGTCGGCGCGGCCCACCGGCCAGCCCCGTGCCGCCAGGTAGCGCTGGAGGTCAGAGCGGTCAGCGCGGTACAGCGAGGTGACATCGACCGAGGTGTTGCAGCGCAGCTTTGGGTCGGTGGTGCCGAAGGCCACGCCGAACCCGGCCGGCCGCGGGTCCACCACCGTCACCGATCCGGGCCGGAACCCGGCGTGCTCCGTCAGTTGGTGCAGCACCGCCGTCGCGGCGGCACCACCGCCGATAACCACCAGGTGCCCGCCCGCGGTGAGGGGACGGCTGTTCACAGGACAGATCTCCTTTCCCGCCAGGGACGGCGTTTGCTCAGCCGCGTACACGTATCTCACGCAGCCATGCGGCGAATTCGGGCGAGTTCAGCAGGGCCGAGTGACCGCCTGGGAATTCCCGGTGGATACACCCCTTGGCAGTGACACCGGCCCATGCGCCGATTCCGCCTGCGGACGTGAGCGGGTCCTCTTCACCACGCACGGCGAAGACCGGACACCGCACTTCCGGATGGGCCGAGGCGGTGAATTCCCTGAGTACCCGGAGGTCCTCCCCCGCGGTGTCCACAACGATGTCCCGCCACTCATCGGACTCGTCCGGCAGCAGGCCAGGGTCGATACCGTCCAGGTAGGCCGCAGTGTCCGACCGGCTCCGACACGCCTGCTCTGGCACCGTGAGCAGGGCCGGCGCGGTGGCTCCGGCGACCACCAGTGCGGAGACCTCCGTCCCGCGGTCCTCCAGTTCCCTTGCCGTGGCATAGGCGACGTAGGCGCCGAAGCTGTGCCCGACGAGAACCGGGCGATACGGCTGAAGCCGCCCCACCTGGGTGACGCACGACTCCACGACCTTCTGGAACGATGCCGCCGCCTTGCCGAAATCCCTACCGAAACGGCCTGGATACCGGGCGAGCCACGCGGAGGGTTCCAGCTCACGCAGCAGTGGACGGAGCTCACTGCCGAACGAACCGGCACCCGGGAAGACGATGATGCCTGGGCTCTCGGGACTCACTGAATTCTCCAATCCTCAGACACGAGTGCGCGCGTATCGGGGCCACGGGAGTCAGAGTCCAAGGCCGAGCTCGTCCATGACCATGGCGATGCTGATCGCGCTGAGCCTGAAGTCCCACTTCTCCGCGCCCTGACCGGCGCGTGTGCCGAGACAGCCGGGAGTGAAGATGCCACTGGCCTCGACGAGGCCGCGCCACTCGTCCCAGGTCCGCGCATCCGTGACCGAGCGCAGATCGTATGCGGTGAATCCGTGCTTCCCACGGCGGAGAACCGAGTCCGGGACGATTCCCTCGTACGCCGATTTCAGGCAGGCCTTCCCCTCGAAGTCGACCACCTTCGCGCTGTCTTCGACTTGCAGGGCGAGTGAGACGACCGCATTGCCGAGGAACGGGTAGCGCCCCTCAATGGAATTTCCCATGAGCATCGAGTCGCCGTGATCGCCGAGCAGGTGGCCCGACAGCTGGACGTACACGTCGGCGATGGAGCGCAACTGCATCGGTGAAAGCGACTTCACCTCGTCCTCGGAGAACGGGATGAGCCTCGTACGCCAGAACTCGTCGCCTTCCAGCGCTTCTTGCGCCACAGGGGCGAGGTAGTCGTCCCGCCGCTGGCCCACCTTGCGCCAGTCGACCTCCCAGCTGAAGTCCGCCCTGCCCCACGCCCGCTCGTTCTCCGCGCGGGAAGTCCGGCTCGAGCGGGTCGCACTGTCGAAGGCGTAGGAGTCATAGCCGAAGAACAGCTCGTCCGCGCCTTCGCCGGACACCACTCCCTTGATTCCGGAGAAGCGCACGCTATCGGCCAGCATCATGGCGGCCACGTTGTACGTCTCACGCTGCGGATAGCAGCAGTGCCGGACCATCTGCTCGAACTTCGAGGCGATGTCGGTCTGCCGGCACAGGATCTGCTCGTGTTTGCTTCCGACTGCCTGCGCCACTTCCCGCTGGAAACGTCCCTCGTCGAGGCCCGGATCGTCGAAGACTACCGAGAACGTCCGGACAGGCCGGGCAGTGAGAGCCACCGCTTCCGTCAGAATCGCGGTGGAGTCGAATCCTCCGCTCAGATAGGCGCCGATCTCCACGTCGGCATGCAGGCGGTCCCGGACCGACCGCTGCAGTCCCTCGCGCAGCGCCTCGCCGGATACGGGTTCCGCGGCCGGTGCGAAGTCGCCGTAGCGCCAGTAACGCAGGGTCTCCCGGCCACTGGCGTCGAACCGGACGGCGCAGCCGGGGGGAACGGCCTGCACCTCTTTCACGAGAGTGCGCGGCGCGACGATGTTGCCCATCGAGAAATACTGGTCGACCGCCCCCATATCCACCTTCCAGGACCGGCTGACGCACTGAACCAGCGGCTTGATCTCCGAGGCGAAGTGCACGTCCGGACCCGTAGCGGTGTAGTACATCGGGCAGATGCCGAACCGGTCCCTGGCCAGGAACATCGCATTCTCGGCGCGGTCGAGAACGACCGTGGCGAACTGTCCGTCCACCAGTCGGAGTCCCTCGATCCCGTACTGTGCGACTAGCTCTGGGATGACGGATACGTCGACGCCGTTGTTCTGCCGGTCGGCGCCCACTCTGGCGCGCAGATCCCGAGCGTTGAACACTTCGCCGTTCGTCATGGCCACGTAGCGGCCGCTGCGGTCCTCGGCCGGCTGCCACCCGTCGGTCAGGCCGGTGAAGCCGAGGCGGCCGAGCTTCGCGGAGATCGTCTCGGTGTTCAGCGAGTAGGTCTCGTCGGGCCCACGGTGGATGAGCCGGGAGTGCATGGCAGCGGCAATGCTGCGATCAACCCCACCGTTCGGGGAAAAAGTCCCGCATACGCCACACATCGCTTTCACACACCCCGGTCACGAAGTTCGTCGGCAAGGACCTTCAAGTTCTCCGCCCGGAGTACGTCCCGGACACCGGCATCCATCCAGCCGAGTTCCTTCAGCTTGTTGACGAGGATCACCGTGGAGGCCGAATCGCCACCGATGTCATAGAAGTTGTCGTTGAGGGCGGCGTCGTTCACACCGGTGAGGTGGCGCACCAGATCGAGGATCTGCTCCTCCGGCGGGACGGTTTTGCCGCCGGTCTCACCAACTTCCGGCGCGGAATGACGGCTGGCCTTGAGAGCGTCGCGATCGACCTTGCCGTTACGCGTGTAGGGAAGCGACTCGATCTGCTGGATCACCGAGGGGACCTTGTAGGAGTCGAGGACCGTCTCCAGGTGCGCACGCAGCGCCCGGGGGGTGACGGTGCCCTGGTAGTAGCAGACCAGAGCCTCAGCGGCGTAGTCGTCCGCGCCCTCATGCGACTCTGCGGTCACCACCGCCTCCACGACTCCGTCGAGCCGGCATGCCGCGCTCTCGATCTCGCCGGGATCGAGCCGGTAGCCCCGGATCTTCAGCTGCCGGTCCAGCCGTTCGACGAAGAAGACCTGCCCGCCGCGGCGTTCGACGATGTCGCCGGTCCGGTAGACCCGGCTCGCCGCGCCGTCGGTGAAGGGCCGCAGGCCCTGCGCGGTCAGATAGCCGATCGCGACGCTCTCGCCGGTGATGACCAGCTCACCACGGGTGACTTGCGATCCGGTGGGCCCGTCCCCGCCCGCCGTCGGCAGGGGGAGGATGTCGTAACTGCAATCGCCCACCACCGCGCCGAGCGGCACGGACTCGGTGCAGTCGTCCGGGTCCAGCGGGTCGCTGAGGAAGTTGCAGACGGTGGTCTCCGTGGTCCCGTACGCGTTGTGGAGCGCCGCCTCCGACGACCACTTCTGTACCACCGCCTGGCGGCAGGCTCCGCCGCCGTTGATGACGTGCTCCAGGCTCATCGCGCTCGACGGCTCGGTCGCCGTCAGCGCGAACGGAGTCGTCTTCAGATGAGTGATGCGGAACTTCTCCAGAGTGGCCTGGAGCACCGTTCCTGGGCTGAGCTGCTCCTCACCGAGAACCACCAGGCACGCGCCTGCGGTCAGGGTCCACAGGATCTCCGTGATGCATCCGTCGAAGGTCAGTCGGGCGAACTGCAGCGTACGGCTCTTTGTGCCCAACTCCAGAGAGCGCACATGGTCCTGGACCATCCGGGCCAGCGGTCCGGTGCGCACCAGCACACACTTGGGCTCCCCCGTCGATCCCGAGGTGTGGATCGCGTAACCCACACTGCCCTGGTACGGCGCAAGCTCCGCAGGTGCCCGCAGCTGCCGCTCTCCCGCGTCCCCGCGCCACTCGGCCGGCGTGTCGACGAGCTCTGGCGGGTGCGACAAGGCAGGGCTCTTGGCGACCCTGTTGATACCGAGCGAGGACACCTTGGTCCTGTTCGAGGACCCGCTGTCACGGGGGTCGATGAACACGAACGGGCGTCCGGCCCGCAATGCGCCCACCATGGCGACAATGGAGCCCGAGGTACGTATGGCCTCGATCCCGATGAACTCACCGGGCGCGGTCAGTGCTTCGAGCTGCCCGATGAACTCCCGCACTTGCTCGCCGAATTCCCGGTAGCTGAGCACCCCGTCCGCGGTCTCCAGGGCAGTGCATTCGGGACGCTCCTGGATGGTGTGCTCGATCGCGTCTGCCACTGATATCTGCTGTACGGGCACGCCTTCAGCCCTTCACGGAGTGGGAGAGGGTGCCGATGCCCTCTACGACAGAGGTGATGGAATCGCCGGAGTTGATCACTGCGGCTCCCGGAGTTCCCGTGCAGATGACGGTTCCGGGCACGAGGGTGCGGCCGGCCGTGAAGTACTCGACCAGGTAGCCGAGGTCGTACTTCATGTCGGAGACCTGTGCGGAGGCGACGACCTCACCGTTGCGCACGGTCGAGACCCGGATCGACTGAAGGTCCGCGTCTTCGAACTCGTCGAGGGTCACCAGCTGCGGGCCCACGCTGCAGAACGTGTCGAATCCCTTGGCCCACGGAATGTAGCGGGGGTTCTCTCGGATGACGTCTTCCGCAGTCATGTCGAGGACGGCCGTGACACCCGCGATGACCGACCTCCACTCGTCGCGCCGCACGTTCTTGCATTCCGTCCCGACGACGAGGCCCAGTTCCGCTTCCGCGGTCACCCGCTTGCTCTGCGACGGAAGCTCGATCACCCCGCCGTTTCCGATGAGGCAGTTGGCCGGCCGCAGATACGAGCCGGGCCCGGACGAGGGCTGCTGTGCGCTCAGGTCCTGGGAGTGCCCCTTGTAGTTGAGGCCGGCCCCCCAGATGTCGCCGGCGTCGATGATGGTCGCGGCCTCCTCCAGGCGGACGTCGGCCGGCTCGGCGTCCGGCCGGGACTCGAGCAGCCCGGCGAGCTCGCTCCTGCGGGACGCGTCCAGCAGGTCGGCCAGGCGGTGCGGGGCTTTGTAGCCTTCGATGCCGGACAGTGAAATCCAGCCGCCGCGGTGGCTCGCCAGAATCTGGTGCCCGTCTTCGGTGTTGAACCGTGCCAGTCGCACTTTGTTGCTCCCTATTCGCGTGGTTTGAAGGGGTCAGGCCACGGCCGTGCGCTGGGAAATTCGCTGAGCCGCGGCACGGATGTCGTTCTTGCCCGCGCTCCGCGGGGCCAGCTCGACGGCGGCCTCCATCAAGGAAGCCGGGTCGACGATGAGCTCGGAGCACAACTGCTCGATGAGCGGGAAGAATCCGGAGTGCATGCCGATCACGCCGCCGAGCACCTGCATGTTCCGGTCTTCGGGCAGGAGGTCCAGGCTGGTCCGGCAGAAGTGCGCGAGCCTGGCCAGCTGCTTGTAGTCGAACCGATCTTCACCGAGAGTGCTGATGATCCCGGCCAGCGACTCGGTCTCCGCGTTGCCGGCGCCGCGGCCTATTCCGTCGAGCGTTCCGTCGACGATCGCGGCGCCCGCCTCGATCGCGGCGATGCTGTTCGCGTTTGCCATGCCCAGGTTGTCATGGCCGTGGAATCCGATGACGGAGAAGCTCTCCTTCGCGACGGCCACGTAGCGGTGGACGTCGCTGGGAAGCATGGAGCCGTACGAGTCCACCACGTACACACCGGCGATGGCGGGAGTGACGCCACTCAGCAGGCCGGGAATCTCCTCAGCGGGCGTGCCGCTCGTCTTCATCAGGTTGAGGTAGACCTCGCCACAGATCTCGGTGGCGCGCTCGATGTACTCGAGGTGGTCCGGGACCCGCTCGGGCTCCATGCCGATGCGGACGAACGACATTCCCTCGTCACAAAGTTCGCGGAGCGTGGAGAGCCGGCTGAACTCTGGCTGCGCGAACATGCCCCACGAGGTGGCCGTCAGCTCCTCCCGCGCGATCGCGCACCAGCGCGCGAGATCGATGTTGCAGGCCTTGATGCCGGACCGCTCCGCCTCGAAGCCGAGGCCGTGTCCGATCTCGACCTTGCCGATCGGCGTCTCATTGAGCCGGCCGAGGAGCTCACCGACGAACTTCTCGTCGAGCTGGAAGTCGACTGCGTAGGAACCATCACGCAGTGTCGCGTCAAGAATTTCCGCCTTCCGCGGCTGGAACGGCGGGGTATGTACTGCAGACATATGTTTCCTCCGGAGCTCGGAAGTGTGGACATGGACTTGGTCTACCGTCGCGAATTGAGCGCCGACAGCACAAGAACCAGGAGTAGAGCAGGAGATTGACCCCTGATTCCGCGAAACCGTTATGGAATCCGCGGACTTCACATCGACGCAGTGCGCACCGGTACTCCAGGGCGACGCCTGTATTCCGCCGCGTCCGGTGCGGCATGGCAACACATAGCGCACGGACTCATCAGAGAGCGACGCGACGGCGCGCCCTTCACGGAGGATTCTGTGGAGGAGTTCAGAGCGGAGTTCCCATGTAATCCAGGCCTACCCGGCCAGGCAGTGGGCGGCCGCAAGGAACCGTGAACCTCAGTAGTGCCCCTCCCTCGATGTGACGGTCAATCAACACCGGTTGCCTGCGCTGACCTTGACGTTACGAGCACAAGATCGTTTACCGGAACCCCTGTCTCAATATCCGGACACCTCGTTCAGGTTCTACGATCGGACATGTTGTGACAAATCGCGGTGCCCAAAACAGCCCCGTCGGCGTGTCGCGGTCTCGTGCAGTGGCATAGCTCACACATTCCATTCCAGGCACCTCAAGTCCTTATTGACATGGACTCATTGATGTTGTTGAGATGACTTCGAAGTCGCCCACGACCACCGTCAGTTTCATGCGGATTCCAGCATCCCGGATTCCGCCAGCCCGACTGCGCGGGCACACCTGCGAAGTTGGGTTCTCTGCGCCCTGAGGCTTAGGCCAAAGCCTGTGTCCGGGCATCGAACGGCTCGAGTCGATGGATTTCTTTAATCTCGAACCACCCGCATTCTGTGAGGGCGGTCCGTATGCAGCTCGACACGCCAGGTTCTGTCGGCTCGCGAGCCGGCAGCAGACACAGAGAACCGGCAGGACCGTCCCCGTACCGGACGTATGACGAGAGGCGCCCGCGCGCCGTCGGCCCCATGGAGCCTTGTCCGATACGTCTGTTCATGACGACAAACCTCGACACCCGGGGCTTTGACGACCGATGTTGGCTGCGCCCTTCGGGGCGGAGCGGCCAGGAAGGATGCCGATGCGCACTGCAGTGCTGAACAACTTGATGGGGGCACTCCCGGAGCACGACGTGCCGGCCGTCGAGGAGTGCGCCACCACGTTGTACAACGCCCTGCCACGGCAGGACGAAATTGAGCAAAACACGGTAATGGTCGCGTATGGCGGCGGCAAGGACAGCGCCTATGCGGTGGCGTTCGTGCGCGCGGTCCACCTGGCTCTCGCCGAACGGTGCGGCGCGACCTTCAAGCTGCGTGTGGTGACCATGCGGCACGGCGGCATGCCGTACCAGGTGATGCTGAACATCGACCGCACCTACCGCGCGCTGGGCCTCTATGACGACCCGGACGTTGAGCTGCTGCTCGTGGAGGGCGGCCAAGTGGTGCCCTTCGACCGGGACCGCAGCATGCCTCACCGGCTGATCGCGTTCAACCGGACCGACATGCTCATGTCCGGGCACCGCAGCTACGGCGATGGCAGGGCCACGTTCTGCAATGCCTGCAATCTGAATGTGGCGAACTCCTTCGGCGTCGCGGCCCGCCACGGCGGGGGCGTGGACCTGATCATCACCGGCGACTCCCCGCAGGAGCAGCGGGATTACGCTCTGTGGATCCGCCAGTTGGCGCGTGGGGCCGGCCAGAAGCCCGCCGATGCCAAGAAGGGGTTCAAGGGCACACTGGAGACGCTCGACGGGCTGGCACAGGCCTACTTCCAGGAGATCCACGGCTCGGAGAACGCCGAACGGGTCAAGGAACGCGGGGTGACCTCGGACATCCCCGCGCTGGAGTTCTTCTCGATCTACGACTACACGAGCTACGCCTCGGGGGCGCACTGGAAGCTCCTGACGGACTTCCTCGGCTTCGTCTTCGACGAGATCGCTTTCAACTTCACCGAGTCCGACTGCGCGAACCCCGCGCTCATGGCCCACCTGCGAGGCCTGCGGACCGAGCGCGTCTACCAGCGCACCTACCAAGAGGGCATAGCCCAGTACGTGGACTTCGCGCTGGAGCTGATGCGCCGCAAGCATTTCCCGGAGCACCTCGTCGAGGAGATTGCGAACCGCTACCGCACCGAAGCCGGCGTCGAGTCGATGCGTACGGCGGCGACCCGGTACGGCGAGGACGCGTTCGGGGTGGACACTAGGCAGCTGGTCTGCATGGTCTACTCCCCCTTCGCGGGAGGCGCGGCGAACCTGCACGACTACCTCGCCGGAGAGCTCCCCGAGCTCCTCCCGGACGAAGACCGGATCCGCGCACTACTGGCCGGGAAGGAAGACCACGGTGCGCTCGCCGCCCGGCTGGAGCGGATCAGCGGACTGAGCTTGACCGATCTGCGGGCTCTCCACGACGGGCCACTGTGGTCGCCGTTCGCGGGCATGGCCACTCAGGCGGGGGTCCTTCCGCTGGTCATGGACAGCGACCCGCACAAGAAGATCATCAAAGCGAAGCGCAACCCCGAGGGCGAAGAGGTTCTCGACAGGGTCGCCGGCCGCTAGCACGTGTCCTGCCGCCCGTCGGCCCGGCCGATGGGCGGCAAGCAGCAGCCACGTACACCCTTCGACATCAATGTGATCACGCGACAGTAGGCTCTGGATCTATGGAAAACGAACAGCACGAGGCCGAAGCGGCACGATGGTTAAGGGAGCGGTGAGGTACCGATGACAACAGAGGTGTCGCGTCCGGCCGGGGCGAGCTCCGCCGCCGCTCCCTACCTGAACCTCCTCGTCACCATGGTCATGTTCGGCAGCGCGTTCGCGAGCTCCAAGGTGGTCGTCGGCGAGATGCCGCACGAGGTCGCCGCAGCCCTCCGGTTCGGAGGCGGCGGACTGCTGCTGATCATCCTTGCCATGGTGCTCCGCGGCCGCTCGCAACCGATCGGACGCGCCGCGGCCGTACGCGCGGGGCTGGCGGGCCTGCTCGGTGTACTGGCCTACAACGTCTTCTTCTTTTGGGGACTGTCCCTGGCCCCCTCGCTCGACGGCAGCATCATCGTGCCGGTGCTGAGCCCGATTCTCACCACCGCCACCCTGCTCGTGCTCGGCCGGGAGACGGCGGCCTGGGCGAGAATCGCCGGGCTGGCGGTCGGTGTGGCCGGAGCGCTGGTCTTCTTCCTCGGGATCGGAGGGGAGGCGGCCGGATCCACCCGGCTGGTCGGCGACCTCATCTTCGTGGCGGGAGCCGCGTGTTGGGCTGCCTACAGCATCCTGTCAAAGTCGCTCCTGGCAGGAGTGGACCCGCTGCGGGCAACCGCATGGGGAACCGGCGTCGGCGGGTTGGGACTCATCGTGCTCGCCATACCGGCGGCGGGTGAGGTGTCGTGGCAGGCGGTCCCGGGCTCGGCGTGGGCGAACGTCGTCTTCCTCGCCGTCGGGCCGACGGCGATCGCCTATCTCTTCTACTACCGGGGGTTGCGCAGCGTGAGTCCGTCCACAGCGACGATCATGATGTTCACCGTGCCGGTTTTCGGTTCCTTCTTCTCGACCGTTTTCCTCGGTGAGTCGTTTACGGGCGTGCAGGTGCTCGGCACATTGATCATGCTGGGCGGGGCACTCTTCGCCGTCCTCGGGAACAGGCTGCTCCACAGGCGCGCAGCCCCCGGCCCGACCCCCCAACGGACCCCTTACAGGAACGCGGAGGTCGACTGATGGATCTCGGACTTTCGGGCCGTACCGCTCTCGTCTGCTCGTCTACGGGCGGTATCGGCGAGGCTATCGCCCGGACACTGGCCGCGGAAGGGGCCGACACCGTGGTCTGCGGCAGACGGGGGCATCGGGCGAAGGAGATCGCCGCGGGGCTGCCCAGAGCCGTCGGCATCGAGGTGGACCTTCTCGCTGAGGACGGCCCGGCCGAGTTGTTCGAGGCGACGGTCGCGGCATTCGGGCCGCCCGACGTTCTCGTACTCAACGGCCCCGGCCCCAAGCCCGCTCCGGCGGCCGATGTCGGTGTCACCGACGTCGACGTCGCGCTGGAGGCGCTGCTGCGCCAGCACATCCGGCTGGTCACGCAGGCCCTGCCGGCCATGCGAGAACGCGGCTGGGGCCGAATTCTGGCGGTGGGATCCAGCGGAATCGCCGCGCCCCTGCCGAACCTGGCGCTGTCGAACCTCGGCCGCGCCGCACTGGCCGCGTACCTGAAGACGCTGGCCGCAGAGGTCGCTGCAGACGGTGTGACCGTCAACCTCTTGCTGCCCGGCCGTATCGAGACCGACCGCACTGCTGCGGTCGACGCCGCGAACGCCGCACACTCCGGCCGTACCGTTGCCGAGGTGGAGCAGGCGTCGATCGCCTCGATTCCCGCCCGCCGTTACGGCCGCCCCGCGGAATTCGCCGCGGCCGCCGCGTTCCTCTGCAGCGCGCCGGCGTCGTACATCACGGGGACGGCGCTGCGTTGCGACGGCGGTCTCGTGCGCAGCCTGTAATTTTCCCCGGCAAACGCCGCACCCTCTCAATTCACTGAAGGAGCACCACTATGCCCGCCACGCAGGAGGAGATCGTCTCCGGTCTCGCCGAGATCGTCAACGAGATCGCGGGTATCCCGGGCGAGGACGTCCAGCCGGACAAGTCCTTCACCGACGACCTGGACGTCGACTCGCTGTCCATGGTCGAGGTCGTCGTTGCCGCCGAAGAGCGCTTCGACGTCAAGATCCCCGACGACGACGTCAAGAACCTCAAGACCGTCGGCGACGCTGTCGAGTACATTGCCAAGCATCAGGCCTGATCTCTCGCAGAAGAGCCGGGTCTCGGCCACCGGCGGCAACTGGTCGCCCTGTCCAGCCCGTTGGCGGACGGCGACGCTCGGCCCCTGCACGCACGACCGCCACATTGGAGAGACGTGTGAACCACATCGTACTGTCCCTTACGGACCCTCAGGCGCCCATGGTGACCCTGCGCTGCCGCAGCTACGCCGGATTCGTCAACCGGCTTTCCGCCGTCGAAGGCCGAGTGTCCGCTGCCGTCGACGGCAGCGCCGATGCGGCCACGGCGCTGACCGGACTCGCCGCTGCGGCGGGACTGGCCAGCCAAGGCGAGCCTCCGCGCACAGGAGAGGTCCGGTACGTCCCCACACCCGCGGCCCGGGAGCGCGTCGGGGCTGAGCACGATGGCGTATGGCCGCAGTCTCTGGCGTCTCGTCAGCGCAAGACCATCCGCCGCACCCCCGGCGCCTTGTTCACCTTTCCGCTGGAGGATCCCACACCGGCCGACGTCACGCTCGAGGTCTTCACCACCGACTGGTCGCCCAGCCCCGCGGCATGCGCAGTGGCCGTGCATCCCGGGCACCCGCTGAGTTCCGGCCTGGAGCCTGGACGCGGTTCCGCCTTCACCGGCCGGTACTGTCGGCACCCGCTCACCGGCGACCTCCTGCCGATCTGGACCGCAGCCTGGGTCAAGCCGGAATTTGGCACCGGTGCCGTCCTCGTCAACCCGGGCCACGATGCAGCGGACTTGGCCTTCGGCCGAGAGATCGGACTGCCCGTGCGCTTCGCTCTTGCGCCGGCCGGGCACGATGACAGCCCGAAGAACTGGCTGGCGCCCCCCGTCGTGAAGACCGGCAAAGCCATCCGGACCGGAGCCACCGACGGGCTCGATTTCACAGCAGCACAAACGGAGTACTTCCGCATCCTGGTGGACCGTGAACTGGCCCGTGAATACGTGGACTTCGGCGCGGGGTCCTTCACGGTGGCTGCCTTCACCGCGGACGGTCCGGACAAGATTCACTGGGACCAGGAGCGTCGCACCGTTACGGCCGCCGGTCAGGAAAGCTCCGGCAGCCCCGCGCAGGTGAGTCCCGCAGCGGTTCTTGCCGTCCTCGATCCGGCGACACGGGAAGCGGAGCTCAGCGTGGTGGCGCCGTCGTCGGCGATCGAGTCCGATCTGCTGGCACTGAGACTGCTGCTTGCAGAGCCGGGCCTCGGGCCGACACCCGAGCGTGCCCCCGACGTCCTGCTCGTCGGCACGGTCACAGGGAAGTCAGACGGCGTCGGACAGGACGTCCTCGAACTCGCCCTGCTGACGGCCGCCGCACCCCAGGAGACCTTGCCTGTCAAGACTCAGCAGCTCGAGACCGCCCAGCGCTTTCTGGCCGCGCACACCACCCTCACCGAACTGGACCACATCCCAGAGGGTGACGCCGACGCCGCTACGACGAAGGCCGCCGGCCAGATCAAGACCCTCCTCCAGCGGAAGGACACCAAACAAGCTTTCACCCACCTGTACCGACTGCAGAAGACCCTGGCGAAGGGCGGTACGCCGCTCAGCGGCACGCTTGCCCTCTACGAGGCGCTCGCCTGGGTCATCGCCGGTCTGCCCACCCGCTCTTCCCAGGATCAACTGAGTGATGCCTGGCAACTCCTATGACCTCGCGCCGGCCGCGGACCACGCCGGGGAGAGCTGCCACCAGAACACCGGCGTTCGATCTGTGACCGCATGGCTGAGCAACCGACTGGGGGATGGGCCGGTGAGAAGGATGGTACCACGAGTTCTCGCGGCTGGTCCGCTGACCGGCCCCCTGCCTCGCCTGGCTTCCCGTGTCCCGGAGATATGGCTCGTGCGGGTGCCCGAGCACACCGCCACCGCAGGGCAGGAGGATCTCCAGCTCCTGGATGGCACCGAGCGCGCCAGGCTCGGCGCCTTCCGCCGGCAGGCCGACCGGGACCGGTTCAGGGCCTCGCACATCGCTCTGCGGCGGTTGCTGGGAGCGTATCTCGGTGAAGCGGACCCGGCGGCCGTCACCATCGGCCGCGCCCCCTGCCGGGGCTGCGGCGGCCCACACGGGCGACCGGTCACCAAGGACGGCGGCCCTCAATTCTCTCTCTCGCACAGCGGCGATCTGGCCCTGATCGCCGTCGCCGACACCCTCGTCGGTACGGACGTCGAGACCGTTCGGGACATCGGCGCGGTGAACGCGATTGCCCCCGAGCTCCACCCGCGGGAGCGCGCAGAGCTCGCCACCCTCCCGCACGACGACCGGCCCGTTGCCCTCGCCCGCTGCTGGACACGCAAAGAGGCGTATTGCAAGGGCACTGGCCATGGTTTGGCCGCCGGGCTTGACACGGTGTACGTCGGCACCGGCCCCACTCCAGCGCCACTTCCCGGCTGGACGCTGGCCGACGTACCCGTCGACGCCGGCCATGCGGCAGCCGTGGCCCTCGCCACGTCCTAGGTACGTACAGTGCAGTGTGGTTGAAGTAGATACTCCGGCCGCACGGACGGTGCGGCGGTTGCCCGTTGTGCCGGTGCCGCTCCCGGGTGAGGCGTTGCTGAGCTGGCTGGACCACTTTGCTGCGGAGTACGAAGTCGATCGTGTGAGCATGGCTGGGGCCTGTGGGTTTCTCGGTGCGGGCGAGGGGGCGGCACGGGTCTCGGCGGCTGGGCGGCGGTCTGCCGTGTTCGGATTGAGTGGCGCGGCTGCTCAACGGGTGTCGGCGGCGACCGGTCTGCTGGCGGACGAGATCCAGGCCATGACCTGGATGCGCTTTGCCGGGACCGCGTTGCCCGCACAGGCAGCGGGAGTTGCCTCCGAAGAGAAGTTCCCTCTGGTGAAGTCGAGTTGGATCGACCCCGTGGAGCTGAGGTTTTGTCCAGGCTGCGTCGATGAGCGAGGCGGGCGCTGGTCTTTGGACTGGTCCACCCCGTGGGCGTTCGCGTGCCTCCGCCACGGGTGCTATCTGCTCGCTGCCTGCTCCACCTGCAGGGAGTCGGTTCGCGCCGGAGAGGTGAGGCTGGGGCATGACAGGTGCCGGGGCTTCGTCCGCGATGCCTCGGACGGGAAGCCGCGGCGATGCAGCACCGAGTTCCGGAATATGGTGGCTCCTCCCCTTTCGGATGTCCTGCTGGAGGACCTGCAGGAGCTGTTGTACGAGCACCTTCAGGCCCGTGGGCAGGAGATGGTCTCTGCTCGTGGTGTCTTCGCGGATCTTGCGGCAGCAGCCGAGTTCGCGTGGTTCTTGGCCACGCCGGATTTCCTGACCGGTGCCGATGCCGTGGTCATGGAGCGCTTCGCCGTGTTCTCGCGCAGGTACCCGGCCGCGTCCGGCAGGAACGCGGGTCGGAAGGACCGGGCGGCCTACAACCCCCTGGTGCGGACTGCTTGCCTGCGCATTGCCTCCCAGATCGTGTTCAGCGCCGATCCGTGGAAGTCCGCCATGGACCTGGTGGACTTCGCCGCCAGGCCGATGAACCCGTCGGTGAAGCCCTTGCACCGGGCATGGCTCAAGCGGCCCCCGAGGGATACGACGCCGCGAATGGCGCGGATTGTCAGTACAGTGCGGGTGCCCGCTCCCTCGACGCGAGGAAACGTCAGCCGTGCTGCTCATGTCCCCTGCTGAGGCGGCTACCGCTTCGCCCTGCGGAACAAGCGCTGCATCGGCACTGGCGCGGGCAGGCCGCGGGGCACCGCGTTCGGCAGCGAGCGTCGCTGCTGCGACCCCAGGGCGCGCGGCCGCGCTGGGCGGCCGTTTGAGGGTGATCCCCGCGTCGGTGAGGATGCTCAGGTCCAGTGTCCAGGTGGTGGCCGAGCGCACGTCCCACAGCGTGAACGCCATGTCGATGTGCCGCAACGCTTTCCGGGTGACCGTCGGTCCATCTCCCAACTGAGCGCACCGTGAAAAGCCAGCCAGCTCGCACGCGACCCAGTGCGTGATTCGCTCGCACCCGCTGGCATTGAGGTTCTATTAGGGCAACAGAGGCATCGTTGCTGCAGCGCAGGCCCTGCAGACCATGGAATCGACGGGGTTCACGGGAGGAAGCCAGGGCGACCGTCGGCAGCGGTGAAATTATAGGTGGTGGCCTCGGAGAGGACGCCGAGGGGCGGATCGCCGTTTTAGATGATCACAGCCTGGCCAGGGAAGGCGAGCATGTCTTCGTAGAAGCGGTCCACGACGGTGGATGTGATGCGCACGTCGGGTACGTCGGGGTCCTCTGGGGTGGACTTCACCGGCTGGCGGTAGGTGACCACAGGGGAGTCCAGGACGACGAAGCCGAGATGGGGGAGGTCTCGTTCGATGCAGAAGCGGGCCAGGGAGGTAGTGAAGGCCGAATGCAGTACGGATCGCACGCCCTTGCCACGACCAGCGCGCGTTCGGCCCCCGGCCCGGATCTCGGCGTTGTACTGGTCGTACCCAGAGTTGTCGACTGCCGGTACTTCCCAGCTGCCCAGGGTGCGTTGGAGGACCGAGTCGAAGTCGTTGACGACCCGGGCGGCGATGTACTCCGCAGGCCGGGTAGCGGGCACCGCTCCCTCCCCGTCGAGGCGAGAGCGCTTGTCCTCAAGTTCCGCGATCCGCGCGTGCAATTCCAGCCCCCGCTCGACTGCAGATCGTGCGTCCAGCAGCTCTTGAAGGCCCGCCCTGAGCGGTACGAGCTGACCCTCGGCTTCGGCGATGAGTTCGTCCAGCGCCTCCAGGTTGTCCTTGACGGCCTGCCACGTCCGGGCGCTTTCTTCCTGTTCGCGGGCGAGGTCGGCGATAGTCGGCAGGAGATCGGTGAGCAGAGCAGTCGTCTTCGCGGCCTCCGCCTGCACCGCAACGTGGAGCTGAGTGGCCTCCTGCTGGCTGTGGCCGGGGTGCTGGTGCTCTGGATCCGCTCCGCAAAAGACGCAGGTTCCGACGCGGAAGTAGCCGAGGATGCTGCCAGCCTCGTTGACCATGACCAAACGCTCCAGATCGGAGCGGTACTGGTCCTCCAGCAGGCTAAACCGTCCCAGCAGATCGCTGACCTCGGCCAGCCGCTCGTCTAGCCCCAATACCGGTGATTTAGGCTTTTTCTCGGCGGGTCGGTCTGGTCTTGGTCGGTCCGACCAGCGTCACTGTGGGGGTGTCCTGCCGGGGCGGGTTGCGGTGCTCGGTGCGTTTGAGTTTCCAGTTGGACATCTTGCGTTTGATGACGCGGGGGCTGGAGCGCAATCGGCGTGGGGGCAGGGGGCGTTCTCGGATCTCACGCAGGGCCGCTGTGAGTGCGCGGGCCAGCCGGGAGGGGGGAAAACGCCGCCTGGTCGGTGACGTGGCGGCGGATGATGCGCAGGGTGCGGGTGAAGGACATCCGGTCGGGATCCTGGTCCGATTGCCGTGCGGCCTGGTGCATCAGGTCCCGCAGTGCGTGGTGCACCAGCAGGAAGGCGAAGATCTCCTGCTCGACCCCGCGAGGGTGCTGGGAGCGCAGGACGAGGCGGGGCCCGCCCTGGTGGGTCTTGATCTCGTCCAGCGTGCTCTCGATCTCCCACCGCTGGGCGTACAGCGCGGCCAGCGATGTGGCCGACGCGGCCCGTGGGTCCAGGACGGTGGTGATCAGCCGGTAGACCGTGCCGCTGCCGTCGCGGCCGAGGGTGTACTCGATAACGCGGACCCTGACCGGGTCCGCGCGGCGGTTCTTGTCCCTGGCGGCGACGATCTCCGAGAGGTAGGAGCCGTCCACCAGCAAGGCCCGGATGGGCAGGACAGCATCATTCTTGACCCGCCACAGCAGGTCGGCGCCGGTCGCTGCGGCGGCCCGCCACAGGTCGAAGCCGTGAAAGCCCCGGTCCGCCAGCAGCATCATCCCCGGCGTCAGCGAGCTGAACAGGCGCTGGGCCAGCACCGTTTCATGGACGGCCAGCGGCCCGGTCTCAGCCGCGAAGACCGCGTGGGTGCCGCACTCGACCAGCGCGGCCACCCTCGCCTGTGGGTAGGCGCTCTTCTCCTGCCCGCGGCTGACGCCGGGGCGCCCGAAGAAGGCGGCGTTGGCCTCGGTGTCGGGCAGGTCGAAGGTGGTGCCGTCCACCGCGACCAGCCGCCACCGGCGGTACCAGGACCCGCTCGTGTTCTCGGTCGCTACCGGACGGCACACCCTGGTGAACAGGCCCCTGAGCGGCTCCGGGCCCAGCCGCAGACGGGCCCGGCCGATTGCCGCGGTGGTCGGCACCCGCCACGGCCCTTTCCACCGCCCCATCCGCTCCAGCCCATGGGTGAGGAGCCGCCCGACCTCTTCATATCCCTGACCGGAGAACAGACACATCGCCAGCACGAAATAGACCACCACCCGAGCCGGCAGCAGCCTGTGCCGCTGCTCGGCCCGACCGCACTCCGCGATCACCTCGTCCACCAACTCCGGCGGAAACGCGCGGGTCAGCACCCCGACCGCAATCCGATCCGACAACCGCTCGCCTGCTGACGACTTCACCTGTCCGGGCCTTGGCACACCTCACCCAACGATCCGAAAACACCAAAGTCACCGGTATTGCGTCTAGCCCAGCAAGTCGGCGGGCGTGCGTCATGCGCTCGCGTACCGCTTCGCGGTGACCTTCGTCGGCCGCGCGCAGGGCAGTGCTCTGCGCGTCGATCGCGGTTTTGACCCGCGCCAGGCGGTCCTTGAGGTCGCGCTCAGTCTCGTCCGACTCAAGCTTCGCGTACAAGTCGATCACGAGCTGGTCCAAAAGGTTGATCTGTCCCCTGTTCACACGCCGCTGTCCCGCGTTGGGCCCGGTGTCGACGGAAGGGTCTCCCTCCCCGGTCAGGAGGAACCGCATGACCGACGTCTCCGGGGTGCGGGTGGTGGCGGTGCCGGTGCGTAGGACCGGGGAGGGCATGGCGATCATGCGGTCCTCTGTAACCACGGACAGGTGCACCAGATCGGTCAGCGTCAGGGAGCGGGTGCCACCGGCTTCGTTTTTGCGGATGAGGACCTCGTCTAATCCCATGGCGTGCATCAGGTGGACCGAGAGGCTGTTCTTGCTGCGGGCGTTGTGCACCGAGTTCACGATGGTGTCCGCCGGTCGGTGGACCAGGTCGCGGAGGTCCTCGCGGTGCAGGTGCGTGGAGTTGGTGCTGGGGCGCCGGACGAGGGTCAGCGGGCTACCGTCGGGCAGCAGCAGCCCGAGGAGGATCTGGGTGTATCCCTCGGCCTCCGGGACCATGGTCAGCTGGGCGCCACCGAGCATGTACTCGACAGACCTGACGATGAAGGTCTTCCCGGTGTCGGAGGCGCCGTAGATCGTGGTCAGCTCGGGGCCGAAGACGATTTGCGCTGAAGGCTTGCCCGAGCCGGCGTAAGTGAGGTGGACCAGCTGGAGACTACCCACGATGGCCCTCGAACGGGCGGATGGTCACGGGGGCCGGGGGAGCCGTCAGCAGGGACCGGGTGGTGGCGCGTACGTCGGTGTCCGGGGCCCATTGGTGGACGGCCCACTCGGCGCGCTCGCGGAGCCGCAGAACGTACGGGGCTTCGAGAACGTCCACGAAGGCCGGGCCACGTTCAGTGGCCCGGTAGACCAGGCCACTCCCGTCAGCTTCGAGTTCGGCCAGGCCAGCGCGGATGAGCACCAGAAGTGCCTGTTCGAGGACTGTGCGCTTCAGGCCGAGCTCTCCCGAGCGAGCGGGCAGGTCCGGGTGCAGGCTGGGCGGCCCGTCGAACTCTCCGCTGTGGAGCACGGCATGGTCCAAGAGCGCGAGCTGGGCCAGGTCCAGAGCATCGGGATGGCTCTCCGAGAGCAGCACCAGTGCCCGCACGCCGATCTCCAGCGGGCTGTTAAGCGGTTTCATGTCCCTTCTCCCTCACACCACGTGAGCTCGTCCTCGTTCGCCAGGTGATGACATACCCCGGTACGGTCCAGAGTTCTCACGTGCTGAGCGAAAACCGTCTGCGTCAGCCCGGCATTGATCGCCTGCGAGGTGACGGCCTGCAGACGCTTCCACCCCGTGGGGTGGTCATCCCTCGCCACATCGATCACGGCGTCGTATATGTCCTTGACAATGGCCTCGAAATGACCCGCAGGGTAGGCCTCCTCCCCGAAGCGGCGCAGAGACTCGGCGCTGAAGAACGCTTCACGCTGGTGGCGCAAGTGCGGGCCGGCCGTGCGATGCTGCGCAATCTGGGTAACCGTGCTGGCATCACTGGGCCAGCGCTCAGCGTAGACCTGGACGAGCTGCTGCACGTAGCGGGCCTCGCGCGGCTCCGGCTTCTCGGGCGGTTCCATGACGGCCGGGCGCGGCGGGGACTCCGGCGGGAATCGCTTCACCCAGTAGTCAGTGGTTTTGTGCTGTTCAAGCATCTGCTTCATGTTGACGGTCTGAAACATCTCGAAAGACGTACCCGCCGCCAACTCCTCGACCTCGCGCCTCAACCGCGGGCCCAAGTCTGTGATGACCTTGTCCGTGGTCTCGCGAAGCGCCTCCACGAAGGCCTTGCGAGTACCGACCGGGCGTTGCAGGGCCTGCTGCAGGCTGGGGCCGATGGACGGGGCGACGAAGGTGTATTGCTCGGGCACGATGAACTCACCGGTGACCACGCCCGCGAACATCTTCCGAATCTCACCCGCGGCGGTGCTCCAGGCCAGCGTTCCCTTGTAGCGCTTGCACTGGTAGTTGTGCCAGGAACCTTCCAGGCTCTGGTGAGTAAGGAACGCGGCTACGTCGATGCCGTGGTCGCCAGTGCCTCCCTGGCGCACCACCCGCACGTACAGGCTGTCCAGCGCGGGCACCCACTCCTCGACGAACTTCTCGAACTCGTCGGGATCGTAGGTCAGGGCCCCGGCGTGTGCCTGGTTCGTCCTGACTTGGAGTGGTTGATCGCGACAGCGGGCCCCGGAAGCAGGTGAACACGGCACCTGGGGATCATGGAGTTCTCTAGGCTTCAAGATCCACGAAGGTGCCGTGTTCATCCCTCCATCATCCTCTGTCGCTGCTCCCGCGCCTCACGCACCTTGCCTGGAGGTCCTTGGTGAGGCTGTCGCACGGGTTCAAGTCCGTCGTCTCGTTGCCGAGTTGGAGTCGGTCACCGACCCCCGAGGGGCTTGCGGGGTGCGTTACCGGATCTCCTCGCTGCTGGCCCTGGTGATCTGCGCGATGACTGCGGCTGGCCATGATTCGATCACCGCGGCGGCGGAGTGGTGCCGGCGTGCGACGCCGGAGGAGCTGGCCGCCTTCGGCCTGCCCTACCACCCGTTGCTGGGCCGCTACCGCGTCCCGAGCGAGAAGACTCTGCGCAGCGTTCTGGGTCGTTTGGATCCCGGTGAGATCAGCGCGGCCGGCTACGACTGCCTCCGGCCCTTGCTGTCCGCGCAGCCCTGCCGGCCGGATCCAGTGATGCCCGACGGTGGGACCGAGCGCGAACAACGCCGGGCCCATCGGACAGCCGCCAGTGCCGCGCCGGCGCGGTCAAGGCGCCGGGCGATCGCGGTGGACGGCAAGTGCCTGCGCGGCGCGAAGCGACCGGACGGCAGCCGGGTCTTCCTACTGTCCGCGGTCCGCCACGGCGACGGTGTCACTCTCGCCTCGCGCGAGATCGGCGCGAAGACAAACGAGATCCCCGAGTTCGCACCCCTGCTCGACCACATCGACGACACAGACCTCGCGGGGACCGTCGTCACCGCCGACGCCCTCCACGCCCAACGCGACCACGCCACCTACCTGCACGAACGTGGCGCCCACTACCTGCTGACCATCAAGAACAACCAGCGGGGCCAGGCCCGCCAACTCCATGCCCTGCCCTGGAAGGACATCCCCGTGATCCACCGCGACGACGCGCGAGGGCACGGCCGCCACGAGCAACGGATCGTCCAGGTCGTCACCGTCGCGGGCCTTCTCTTTCCCTACGCGGCCCAGGCCCTGAGGATCCAGCGCCGACGCCGCCTCTACGGAGCCAAGAAATGGTCCAGCGAGACCGTCTATGCCATCACCGACCTGACCGCCGAAGAAGCGAGCGCGGCCGAGATCGCGTCTTGGGCCCGCGGGCACTGGACGGTGGAAAACACCGTCCACTGGGTCCGAGATGTGGCCTTCGGAGAGGATAAGTCCCAGGTCAGAACCCACAACGCGCCCGCCGTCCTCGCTGCCCTCCGTGACCTGATCCGCAGCGCACTCAAGCTCGCCGGCTACGTCAACACCACCGCCGGACGCCGAGCTCACACCGACCGCCCCCGCGTCCTCGCTCTCTACGGCATCACATGATCAAACCGGACGAGCCGGGCAAACGCCGGGGCCCTGGATCGTAGGTGAAGACGATCTTCTCAGGCGACGGCATAGCCGGGAACTGCATGGCCGTTGGATAGTTAAGGATGAGCGACGGAGCACCTGCCCGGCTTCCTGCCCCCTGCGGGACCTGACTCGGATCCAACATCTCCCCCTGAATGCCGCCGCCACTTCCCGCCGATGGACCCACTAGAGGTATCACTGGCAGGTCGTTTACGAAAAGACCACAACGGAGCGAATAGGAGCCAGGGGCCGGTGTGCCTAGCGGGCAGACACACGTGTCGGGTGTGGGCCGGTGATTCGTCGGCTGGCCGGCTCCCGCGCCGGACGGTCAGGCGTCCGGCAGCGAGGTCGAGGTCCTTGTGCAGGATGGTGGTTCCGGCAGAGGGCCGCGGTCCGGGTGCGCGTTCTTCCACTCGCCGTAGGCGATGAGCCGCGTCGCCGCAGGCGGCGTGGACGGGCTGGACACGTTGTTGGTCGCGGCCTGCCCGGTGCTGGAGTGGCAGGCCATCGTCCACGACAACAGCGGCGGCGTGATGACCCTCTGAGGGCTGCCGCACCGCACCCGGACGTCACCTCAACGGGCGGGGCCGAGGACCTGGTCGACGGCTACCGTGTCCAGGGCCTGGCGGAGAAGCCCGTGGAGCTGGGGGCTGGTCCGGGACAGGTAGGACGGCAGCTGGTCGCCGAATGATCTGAGATCGGCGCGGTGGGGGACATCGAAGGTTTCCCGGGCGGCGGCGGCCATGTCGCCGCTGCCGAGGATGCGCCCGATGACGCTGAACTCGGCGGCCGTGGTGACCGGGTCACGTTCCTTGCTGCGCGATCCGAACGCGCCGTGCCGCCACGGGTGGAGGAAACCGGACTCGGACGGCTGCCACTGGATGACGTCGCCGTCAATCCCCCAGCCGTCGTCAGCCGGTTGGTCGGTGTAGCGCTCCTTCAACGCCGGGTCGGGGCTGGTGAAGGCCTGGACATGGAGCGGTTCGGGATCCCTGAGAAGGATGCGGAGCGTCCGGAAGTCGTCGAACCACTGCTGCGTGGAGGCCGGCCGGCCGGAGCGGACCGCGGCGAGGTGTGCGATCAGGTTCTGGTGCACTTCGCGTACCACCGTATCGGCGACGGGCGCAGTGACGATCTCCCACAGCGGGAGGCCGCACCGCTTGCGCTTGGACCGACGCCTGTCAGGAGATTCGGGGAGCCGATCGTCGGGGCGGGAGAGGAAGCCGGGGCATCGCCCGGCCGCGTCTCCGCGCAGGATGGACGGGGAGAAGGGCGAGCCGCAGTCCGGGCAGAAGGAGGCGGTGTAGCAGCCGTGCTTCGGGCACATCACCGCCCAGGACCGGTACCACCACAGCGGCCAGCGCGCGGGAGGTCTCAGGCACTGCGGACAGAACGCCCAGGTTTCTTCGGGAGCCCAGCGGAACTCATCGTGCCGGTCCAGCCTGCCGCTGCTCTCCTCGACGACGCCGAACAAGGTCATGTCGCGTAGCTGTGTCGGGTCCAGGCCTGTTGCAGCAAGCAGCGACCTGGCTGAAGGAAGCGGGAGTTCGGCGGTGTGGCGGGCGAGCCGGGCGGCGTGCGCGGGTGGCGGCTCCAGACCGAGCCGGTCCATGATCTGCGTACGGTCCACCTCGTAGCAGGAGGCGAGGTGGTCGACCCAGCTGAACAGGGATTCGCCAGGTTGTGGCAGCGGCACGACCGGCAAGCGGCGCGACTGGTGCTCGTCAGGCCCGGTCCGAGTATCTTGAAGTCCTCGCCGGAGGCGCTCCGTTGCTTCGCTGGGCGGGACGATGCTGTCCACCTCGGTGTCGAGGCTGTCCGGCTTCATCGGGACTGCCCTTGGGAGTTCGGCCTGTCTACGCTCCCGGCAGTGGGGTGCAGGCGGTACGGGGACCGGGAGTTGATGTAGGCGGGGCCCTGGTAGGGCAAGGACACCAGGTCGACTCGCAGGGCCTCGCGCATGTGC
The DNA here is from genome assembly GCF_026341125.1 of Streptomyces sp. NBC_01142. Taxonomy (NCBI): domain Bacteria; kingdom Bacillati; phylum Actinomycetota; class Actinomycetes; order Kitasatosporales; family Streptomycetaceae; genus Streptomyces; species Streptomyces sp. NBC_01142. The sequence goes on along the minus strand of NZ_JAPEOR010000010.1, from coordinate 15,207 downwards.
GCGGTGTCGTGGTGGAACGGCCCGAACACCAGGGAGGTTCCGTACAACTGGTGCCCGTGGTCCATGAGATGAGTGAACGGATCTCCGAAGCGCGGCTGTTTGAGCTTCAGCCACTGCACCGACCGTTGCGGGCGGAACTCATGCGTCGACAGCCGCTGGGCTACGTGTGCGGCGCCGGCCATCCGCAGCGGGTCAGCCCACAGCGGCGACAGCTCCGGCTCGCCCTGGGGCCAGCCGGTATCGGTGTCGGTGAAATGGAGCACAGGCCGGAGTTCCGCCTGGGCCCTGGACAGCATGTCGGGGGCGAGGCGCTGGGCGGCGATGGCGGTCAGCGAGGCGAACTCCGTCTCCCGGGCGGGACTCTTCCGGTGTTCCGTACAGCCAGCGCAGCAGCCGCTTCTGCCCCTCAAAGGCGTGTCTGTCGGCGAGCGGGACCGTCGCGCCCTGGTCCAGGCGCCCACGGCACACGGTGGCATTGTCACCTTCCGGATGCGGGATGCGGGATGCGGCTGGTGAGCGAGGGGGCGGAGGCTCGCCACCGCAGCCGGCACACGCGGCTGTCCCAGCCCCAGGACAGCCCGCTCTGTACTCGCTTGCACCGCGGGCAGCAGTTGCGCAGATACACCCGGTGATCCAGGCAGACGAAGCTCCACGGCAGCTTCCACTCCAGCCGCCACTGTCCGTCCCGGGCGAGGCACTTGGGGCAGAAGTTGGAGTGGCGCCGAAGAACCCACGCTCCGACAACCCACGCGGTCAGGTCCCCTCGATGCTGAAAGGGTGGGGACGGGAGGTTGGGCAAGGCGGTGGCGGCGAACCGCGACAGCAGCATGCCGCCGATCGTTTCAGCGGGTACGCCCGTCGCCGCGGAGAGTGTGTCCAGGGACGAGGGCGCAAGAGCCAGGCCCGCCGTCGTCGGGCGCATCTCCCCTCGGACCGCGAGCCCCAGACAGGCGAGGATGTCCGGCTGGTGGATCCCGTAGAGGAGACCGATCCGGTTGATCCAGCTGGGCAGTGACTCCCGTGCACCGGGCAGGGGAACAGCCGGCAGCCGACGCGGCACCCCGACCTGTGGGGCAGGCGGGCAGACGCCTGGATCCAGCATGAACACGGGCCGTTACTGGTGGTCCGCACCCATGTCCTGGAACAGCTCGGAGGGCGTCACGCCCAGGGCCTTTGCCAGGGCCGGGATGCGGTCGACGGAGATGCTGTGGACGGAGGCCTCGACCTCCGCGTAGAAGGACCGGTCCATCCCCGCAGCGGCCGCCACCGCGGTCTGGGTCATCCCCGCACGCGTACGCAGAGCCCGCAGACGCCGCCCGAAGACCAGCCGCTGAGCCGGGACGCCCGCACCGGAATCACTGTTCGCCACAGACGGAACCGTAGTACGGTCCCACGATTGTAGGAGATCTCCTACAAGATCGAATCGGGAGGAGGAGCCGGTGGACCACCGAGGACTGCCGCGTCGGCTTCCGTCGGTACCGGTTCCCGTCGACGGTGAGTCGTTCCCGTCCTGGCTCAGCCGCGCGGCGGCCGACTGGCAGATCGCCCCGGGCCAGGCCGCGCAGGTGCTGGGCCTGGCATGCCACCCGAGCTACTCGGGGGTGAGGCCTTTGTGGTTCGGCACCGCGCTCACACAGCGAAGCCTTCAGGGCATCAGGGCGGCCACCGGCCTGGACGCGCCGGTGATTCAGGCGATGCAGCTGTCGCGGTATGCGGATACCGTGCTGGACTTCACCGGGCCCGACCAGCCGGCACAGCAGGAGGAGAGCCTGGCCAGGCTCCGCAACCGCGAGTGGGCGCTGTTCACATCCAGCCGCGCGTGCCCGAAATGCCTGGCCTCCGCTCCGGTGTGGCCGCTGTGGTGGCGTCTGGGCATGGCCGCCGTGTGCCCTGAGCATCGTGTCCTGCTGGTGGATACCTGCCGGCAGTGCGATGCGCGTCTCGGTTCCGGATACGCCGGCCACCCCCGCGGCTTGACCACCCGCCGCCAGATGCTCGACCTGGATCTTTGCAACAACCGGCGTTCTGCGAGCAGGAGGCGCAAGGCCGGGTTGTGCAGCCGGAGGCTGGCCACACACCCCACCGTGCCGGTCCCGGCCGAACTCGCCGACCTGCAGCAGCGCCTCCTTGATGTCGCCGACGGCGGCCCCGCGCAGGTGGCAGGCAGCGAGGTGACCGGGGCGGAGTTCTTCGCCGTGGTGCGGTTCACCGCGGCCGTGGTCCGGCTGGTCACCACCGCCGAGGAGATCAGCGCCTGCAGCGCGCTGCCCGGTGCGGCAGTCGAGGCGTTCACCGCCGACCTGCATCAGCGGCAGCTCGCCAGCCTGGGCGGCGGGCGCAGCCAGCTCCAGGCCAGCCCGCCCAGTGCCGCGCACGCCGCCGCTGTCCTCGCACTGAGCGCCCCGGTGCTCTTCGCCGAGGACCGCGCCGCCTGCCAGGGCGCCCTGGCGGCCTGGATGGACCGGGCCGTCGCGCTGCGCCGCAGGCCCGGCAAGAGCGATCCGCTGCGCCCGATACCGCGGCCTGCCGCTCTGGAGCCGTTGGTGCGCGCCGCTATCCGGCCCGCATCCCGCGTCGCTGGCGTGCTGGCCAGCCGCTCCCAGAGCCAGGCGCCGTTCACCGCCCACCACGTGTGCCACCTCGCGGATCCGGGCGACTACCGCGAACTGATCGCCCGGCATCTGCCCGGCACCGCCGAGATCAGCGGCCGGCGCCTGGCCGCTATGGCGCTGGCCCGCCTCGCAGGCGCCACCAGCTGGCAGCGGGCCGCGGCCGCGCTGGCCATGGACCCCCTCAAAGCCGCCCGCGCAGCGAACACGCTGGTGCAGCGGATCGGCGACGCGGGCGCGTTCTGGCAGGACATCGAACGCCTCGGCGCCCGCCTCGTCGAGCACGGCCTGATCGACTATGCCGCCCGGCGCTGGGCCCTGTCCGGCCTGACTGAGGTTCCGCACCTGGTGCTGTTCGCGGTGTGCCACCCCCTGGGGTACGACGTCACCGAGCAGCGCCGCCGCCACGCCGCCGCCTGGATCTGGCAGCACTTCACCGGCGGAGACGTCCGCGACGCCCCCGCATACGCCCCCCACCTGTGGGCCCCGACCGGCATGACTTCCGTCCGCGAAGGCGCCAGGCGCTTCGCAGCCTGGCTCCCCGCATCCGTCGCCTGTGAACTCACCGCACACGGACAGGCGCTCCTCGACGGCGCCACCGAAGGAAAGCGAGGGGCATGAGTCCGAAACGACCCAACACACTGCGGCCCGTACGCAGCGCGGCCCACCCCCTGTACATCCACTACTACGACGCCGACTGCACCGAACGGCTCCTGCCCGCCGACCAGGCCCGCGAGGTGCGCTTCGAGACCTGCATGCCGGCCCGCGACTTTCCCACCTACGAAGGACAGGAACACACCCCCGGCTCCTACTGGGCGGCCAGCAGCGACACGGTCCTGGACTACGAGAGCTTCCTGGAAGCCCGCTGGATGAAGCTCCTCGACTTCGACGCGAAGATCGCCTGCTTCGCGGCCCAGCCCTTCATCTTCGAGGGCATCGACGCCGACGGCTCCTGGACCCACTACCCGGACCTGTTCGTCCGCCGCAGTGACGGCTCCGTGCTGCTGCTGGACGTCAAGAACCCCGAACAGCTCGACAAGTCCAAAGTCCAGCTCCAGGCCCGCCGTAGCGCCACCGCATGCCAACAACTCGGCTGGGACTACCAGATGGTCGGCGAACCGGACGAGCAGCTGTGGGCCACCGTCGAATGGCTCGCCGGCTACCGCAGACCGCTGAACGCCGCCGCCCCCCTCGTGGACATCCTGCTCTTCCGCGCCCAGCACCCGGTCACCATCGCCGAGCTGCTCTCCATCTGGCCTGATCCGGATATCGAACGGGCCGTCACCTACCACCTCATGTGGCACGACCGCCTGCTGTTCGACCTCACCCGCCCGCTGCGCGACCACACCCAGGTGTGGGCCGCACCCGAACCGGAGCACACCTGATGGACCAGCGCCACCGCATCGCCGTCGAAGACTGGATCGATTTCGAGGAAGAACAGCACCAGGTCACCGGCATCACCGGCGCCCTGGTCCGCCTGCGCTCGATCTCCGGACGCCACCAGACGATCATGCTCAGCATCCTGCTGACCGACCCCACCTTCCGCACCCTGACCGCGCCGCCGGCCACCTCCGACAACGGCACCGCGGGCCTGGACCCCGGCGGCGTTCTGGCATCGCTGACGAACAAGCAGGCCCGCGACGACGCCCTGGAACTCGAAGCCCACCTGTACGAGGCCACCACCGGCTTCCGCTCCGGCTCCTCCTTCGACAAGGAGCCCGGCGAGCCCCGCCCCCAGTACCACCCCGACCTCCTGCTCTCCGAGCGAGTCGTGACCAAGGCGGCCGAGCTTGGACTGACCGAGCGCCGCATCTGGCAGCTGCTCGAGGAGTGGGAAGAGAAGGGCCTGTGGGCGCTGGTCGACGGCCGCAAAGCCCGGTTGAAGAACCCGCTGCGCAACATCGACGAGCGGGTGATCACCGCGATCCGCGAGCAGGCCGCCGCCGAACAACGCGACAGTTCCTCCAGCGTCTCCACCCGCTTCCGGCGCCGCACCCAGAACCGGCTCGACGCGGACTACGGCCCCGGGACCGTCGAACTGCCCAAGCCGGACACCTTCCGCCGGGTGGTCAAACTCCTCCTCCACCGTAGTCCCTCCGACCCCGCCTACCAGCGGATCTCGGACGCCAACCAGCCCGACCGCACCTTCGGCAACGTCATCGCCCACCGGCCCGGCCAGGTCGTCATGCTCGACACCACCCCGCTCGACGTCCTGGCCTACGACCCCGCGATGAACGACACCTACAACGTCGAACTCACCGTCGCCATCGACGTCACCACCCGCTCCATCCTCGCCTGGCGCCTCACCCCGCTGGGCACCAAGGCCATCGACATCGGCCTGCTGCTGGCGGACGTCATGACGCCCGAGCCGATGCGCCCCGAGTGGGCCGACGCCCTGCGCTACCAGATGCTGCGCGTCCCCTTCGAGCGTCACCTCAGCGTCGACGAACGCCTCGCCGAAGCCGCAGCGAGGCCCGTCGTCTACCCCGAGACCCTGCTCTACGACCACGGCAAGCCCTACAAGTCCGACGTCGTCAAGCGCGCCTGCCGCAAATGGAGGATCGACCTGCAGGACGCCCGCAAGCTGAAGCCCACCGACAAACCCCACGTGGAACGCCTGTTCGGGACAATCCGGGAACAGTTCTCCATGCACATCGCCGGTTACAAGGGCTTCAACGTCGCCCACCGCGGCAAGCACGTCGAAGAACAGGCCCGCTGGACCCTGGACGAGATCGCCGAGTTCTTCGCCGAGTACGTCATCGCGGTCTACCAGAACCAGCACCACCGAGGCCTGACCCTGCAGGGCTTTCCCGACCTGAACGTCTCGCCCAACGAGGCGTACGCCATGGCGCTCGGAGCGGCCGGCTACGTCGACTGCCCCCGCGACCCCAAGATGTACTACGAACTGCTGCCCATCGCGGATGGCGGCCGCGCTATCAACTCCTACGGCGTCGAGCTCGACTACCTGGTCTACAACGAGGACGTCCTCTACAAGTTCCGCCGTGCCAAGTCCCCCTACGACAACGGACGCTGGCCCATCCGCTACGACCCCCGCAACCTGCTGCACACCTACTTCCACAACCCCCGCAACGACACCTGGTACACGCTGCGCTGGACCAAGGCGCTCAGCGACCTGCAGCCCTTCACCGACATCACCCTGCGCGAGGCCAGGCGTCTGGTGGAACAGCGCGGCGGCGACCCGAAGGACAAGGACTTCCAGGAGCAGATCGCCAAGGCCCTGTGGGACCTGCAGAACCGCACCGACGCCCCCGAGATGTGGACCAAGACCGACCGCACGCGTCACACCCGCGACCGGCACCGCGGTGAAGCCCAGGCCCAGGACGAAGCACGCTCCACCCCCGCGGTCCCCGCCACCGTCCCGCCGCCGGTGCCGGAAGTCGTCGAGCCGACCGTCCCCGCGCTCCACGCCGTCCCCGACTTGCCCGGCGAGGACGACTTCGACCCGTTCGCCGTCCAGCCCGCCGAGGTCTGGAACCCCCACACCAGTCAGGAAGGCTGACCGCAGTGCCCACCCCCTTCCCCTCCGACGACCTGCCCGAAGAGCCGTACGGGCCGGGCGACTTCAGGCACCCCGGCCTGTCCGAGCCGCGCACCAAGGAGGAATGGCGCGAATACCTCGACTACATCCTCCCCCTGCAGCCGGTCCTGCTGCCCCTCGCGGACTACGAGCAGCTTGACGCCGAGGAACGGCACCGGCACAACATGGCCCGCTTCGCCCACCACAGTGCCCTGGTCATCGTCCGCACCAGCCAGATGAAGACCATCCACCACCAGATCCGCCGCCGGATGATGACCAACGCCTTCCAGCCCGCCGGGGCACGGCGCAGCATCGTCCTCGACGGTCCCGCCACCCTCGGCAAATCCACCTTGGTCAAGACGTTCGCGTACGACTTCGAGCACGAACTGCGGCGCAACCACCCCGAACGCTTCGAGAAGCGGTACATCGTCGACGGGCGGCTGATCGACTACACGCCCGTCGTCTACATCAACATCCCCTCCCAGGCCACCCCGAAGGACCTGTCGGTCGCACTGGCGCAGTACCTCGCCCAGCCCTACCGGTCCGGCGCCACCAAGAGCGACATCACCCGCCTCGTCCTGGACAACATGCGCCGCACGGGCGTCGAGCTCGTGATCATCGACGACGCGCACTTCATGGACCTCTCCCTCAAGGAGGGGAAGGTCGTCAACGACCACCTGAAGTTCATCGCAAACCACACCGCCGCCACCTTTATCTACACCGGTGTCGACCTGAAGTACTCGGGCCTCTTCCTCGAAGGCACCGGCGACGCGCGCGTCACCCAGACCGCTGGCCGCAACACCCTGCTCCACATGACCCCCTACCGCATCGGGACCAGGGACGAGAAGGCCGACTGGGTCTCCGTCATCACCGCGATGGAAGACGCCCTCGTCCTGTACAAACACCGGCCCGGCACCCTCGTCGGCCAGTGGGAGTACCTGTACCGCCGCACCGGAGGCAACATCAGCTCTCTCGCGGAACTCATCCGCGAAGCGGCAGCCGACGCGGTCCTGACCGGAGCCGAGCGCATCGACCGGAACCTCCTGGCCAGCATCACGATCAACGAGCACGCCCAGAGCACCTACGAGACCGACTGGGGTCACACCGACCCCACCCCGCCACCTCCTGGCGACACCCAGAACCCCGACGAAGAAGACGGGCAAGCCGAAGCCAGCTAGGGCCTGTATCTGGTTGTGATCAATCTGTGGGGACGCCTGCGTCCTGTGCCGCGATCTGGTAGATCGTCGTGCATGACGCGGGCGCAACTCACCGACGAAGCATGGGAGTTCATCGAGCCGTACTTGCCGATCGGCAGGTTTGGCCCGTATCCCGAGCGGCTGCGGCAGCAGTTCGAGGGCGTGATCTGGCGCTTCAAGACGGGCGGGCAGTGGCGGGAGATGCCGACCGAGTTCGGCGCCTGGTCCACCGTGCACAACCGCTTCAGGCAGTGGCGGGACGCCGGTGTCTTCGAGGCCCTGCTGGAGGGTCTGACAGCCGAGGCCGCCAAGCGCGGCGAGGTGGACTTGTCGCTGGTCAGCGTGGACTCCACCACTACCCGCGCCCACCACGACGCCGCCGGGGTGCAGCTCGACGAGGAGGTGCTCACCGCCCTGGAGAAGGCCGCCGAGGAGGAGAAGACCCAGTCAAAGGGGGCGATGAGCAAGGACAAGACGGGCGATCCGCCGACAGTGACCCCGCCCGGGAGGAGCGACGCCGCCTGCGAAGGCGACACCGACTCCGGCTGAGGGCCGCTCTGCTCGGGCGCTCGCGCGGCGGACAGACCAGCAAGGTCCACCTCGCTTCCGACCGCAAGTGCCGTCCGCTCGCGCTCATCCTGACCGCTGGACAGGCCGCCGACAGCCCGCAGTTCATCCCCGTCCTGAAGAAGGTAAGGGTCCGCGGACCCGTCGGTCGTCCCCGCACCCGGCGCGACGCGGTGGCCGGGGACAAGGCGTACTCGTCCCGCGGCAACCGCGCCTACCTGCGAAGACGCCAGATCAAGGCGGTCATCCCGGAGAAGAAGGGCAGCCGGGGTGGTCGGCCCGTCGGCCACGACATCGACCTCTACAAGGAGAGGAACACCGTCGAGCGCCTGATCAACAAGCTGAAAGCCTGGCGGGGCATCGCGACCCGCTACGACAAGAGGCCCGAAAGCTACCTCGCCGGCCTGCATCTTCGTGCCTCCATGATCTGGATCAAGGACCTCACGCGAACCACCCTCTGATCACAACCAGATACAGGCCCTAGTACTGCAACGGTGCTTGCCGTGACGGTTGGGCAGGTCGGTCGTTTATCAGGTCATGGGTGGGGAACTTGCTGATGCCCGGTCGTGGGCCGGTGAACTGAAGGCCTTGCACGAGCGGTTCGTGCACCGTTTCTCCAGGTCGGAGCCGCGGGAGTCGGCTCTCGCCTATATGCGGGGGCTGATAGCTCCGCTGGAGCGGAAGAACGGCTGGACGCTTGCCGAGGAGGCCGGGCATGGCGGCCCGGACCGGATCCACCGGCTGCTGAACCGGATCGACTGGAGCGCGGACGAAGTCCTGGACGACGTGCGGGACTACGTCGTCGAGCACCTCGGCGATCCGGATGCGGTGCTGATCGTGGACGACACCGGGTTCCTGAAGAAGGGCATCCGCTCGGCCGGGGTCCAGCGCCAATACTCCGGAACCGCCGGCCGGACGGAGAACTCCCAGATCGGGGTCTTCCTCGCCTATGCCGGCGGACGCGGCCGCACATTGATCGACCGCCGCCTCTATCTGCCCACCTCATGGACCGATGACCGCGACCGGTGCCGGGCCGCGGGCATCGACGACACGGTCGCCTTCGAGACGAAAGTGGTGATGGCCAAGGCCATGGTCCGCCGGGCGATCACGGACCGGATCCCGTTCCGGTGGGTGACCGCCGACGCCGCCTACGGCTTCTCCAAGGGCTGGCGTTCTGAGCTGGAGCGGGCGGATGTCTTCCACGTGATGGCCACCACCCGGCATGACACCGTCGTCACCCGCTGGGCCATGGACCACCCCGTTCACGATCTGTTTCCCGGGCTGTCCCGGCAGAAGTGGAAGCGCCGTTCCTGCGGCAACGGCGCCCACGGCCCGAGGGTCTACGACTGGGCGAGGGTCGAGGTCCGTCCCTGGCACCGCGAGGACCGTCGTCACTGGGTGATCGCCCGCCGAAGTGTCCGCCGGCCCGAGGAGATCTCCTACTACATCGCCTACTGCCCGGCCGACACCACACTCGACGAGCTGATCCGCATCGCGGGCAGCCGGTGGGCGGTCGAGGAGTGCTTCCAGACCGCGAAGCAGGAGTGCGGCCTGGACGACTACCAGGTCCGCCGCTACGACGGCTGGCACCGCCACATCACCCTGGCCATGGCCGCACACGCCTGCCTCACCGTCCTGCGGGCCCGTGAACTCGACACCGGGAAAGCAGAAACGGATCCTCCCAGCTCATACCCCTGACCCTCCCCGAACTCAGACGCCTGATCACCCGCCTCACTCGACCCCGCCCAAGCACCGACCACGTCCTGCACTGGTCACACTGGCGCCGCAGACGACAACACCAAGCCCGCATCAGCCACTACAAACGACGCGGCCACACACCACCAGAAGCCAACAAACCATCAGAGCAAAGACCGTTGCAGTACTAGGGTGCGTTTCAGAAGTGGATCTTGATGTGTCAAGATCCACTTCATGGGGCGGCACGATCTGACGAATGCGCAGTGGACGAAGCTGGAGCCCTTGCTCCCGGTCGGCAAGAAGCCTGGCCGGCCGCCGGTGCACACCAAGCGGCAGTTGATAGACGGCATACGCTGGCGCACCCGCGCCGGTGCTCCCTGGCGGGACGTGCCCGAGCGGTACGGCCCGTGGGAAACGGTCTACGGCCTGTTCCGGCGCTGGCAGCGGGATGGCACCTGGCACCGTATCTTCGAGCAACTGCAGGCTCAGGCCGACGCCGAAGGACTGATCACCTGGGACGTCTCGGTGGACTCGACCATCGCCCGCGCCCACCAGCATGCGGCTGGTGCTCGCAATCTGCAGATCGAGCCGCCGGGTGGTGTCTTCACCGAGCCCGAGGACCACGGGCTCGGACGCTCCCGGGGCGGGCTGACCACCAAGCTCCACCTGGCGGTCGAGCAGGCCCAGAAACCGATGTCGCTGGTCATCACGGCCGGACATCGCGGCGACTCCCCGCAGTTCGAGGTGGTCCTGGGGCGTATCCGGGTGCCCAGGCTCGGGCCGGGCCGCCCGCGCACCCGGCCGGACAAGGTCCGCGCCGACAAGGCGTACGGGTCCCGCGCGAACCGCGCCTACCTGCGCAAGCGCGGTATCCGATGCACCATCCCGGAGAAGCGCGACCAGATCGCCAACCGCAAGAAACGCGGCTCCCAGGGTGGCCGGCCACCCACGTTCGACAAGGCCGACTACAAGGAGCGCCACGCGGTGGAATGCGGAATCAATCGCCTCAAACGCCACCGCGCGGTCGCCACGAGATACGACAAGCTCGCCGTCCGCTACGAAGCGACCGTGCCGATCGCAGCCATCAACGAGTGGCTGTGACCAGCACTTTCAAAACGCACCCTAGATCCACACCCTGTGCCGCCGAAGAATGAGCCTCTACCTGAAGGCCGACCGGAAGCGGGCCGACGCGCCTCCCGGGCTCACCCGGGAGGCGACGGGGCTCGGCAGCTCGGGAAGCGGTACGAAATACCCCGACGGCGCGCTGATCGAATGTGATCGAGGATGCATTGAATTGTCTCTTCGCCGCCAGTGAGGATCGAAGCATGACGGAAATCGACCCCTGATGATCGCAATGCTATGTGCGCAAAAATGACTTTGCATAGAGGGGCTTGAGGGGCCAGCCCCCCTGTTCGGCGCGGTAGTTTCCTTTCAGGCCCGCTCGAGGGCCCGCCCGGGAAGTGTGCATCCACGTCCCCGGGGACGAACAGATCGACAAGGAAACAAACAAATGATCGAACCGATTCGCCGAGGGCGCCTGCAGCTGCCCTCCGGGCAATTTAACGGTACCAGTTTCAATATTGTCCCCGTGGGGATTCACGCCGACCCGGGAGGCCATGTAGCGGTGCGGCTGAGTGCTGTTCTCGCCGCCTTCGTCCTCACGTGGACCGTGGTCTCCGGCACCGCAGTTGACACGGTCCAGTCCGCCTTCATCGTCACCATGCTCGGCTTCGCCTGGCATGCCGGTGTCCACTTCAGCTGGGGCCTGGGCGAGTAGCCCTGGGCATTTCGGCCTCGCGTTCCCATTGAGCGCGAGGCCCATTCCCTTTGCCGCCTGTACATGCGGCATTGAGCACAGGGGCCGGCGCAGCGGTCCCGCGCCCTTGAGGAGCCCTCATTCTCTTCTCCCCTCGTTCCGCTGTGCCGCAGAGCGGTCTCCCCATTCGCTACCCCGTGCCGACGACGGTTGCTGCGGTGGCCGCGGACCTGGGGTTCGCGGCCTTCGTCGAACGGAACCGGCCGCGCTACATGCGCTACGCCGGAGCTCGCCTGCCTGCTGAGGTGGGTTCTTCGGCCGTTGTAAGCACCACGCTGATATCCGCCCGGGAGCGCTGGGGCTGGTTGTTGAGCCAGCCCTGCCCCGCGGCCGAGGTCTGGCAGGAACTTCGCCTTCGGGTGGGCTGGCAGGCCGACCGCACCGCGCCGCACGATCCGGCCCTGACCGCGTTGTACGGACAGCTTCCGGACGGGTGCGCCGACAGCGTGGTGCTGTGCTGCCGACTTGGCTTTGACGTCGACGAGGCGGCCGAGCTGATGGGTGCCGAATCGCCCACGATCGAAGCGGCCCTCACTGTCGCGCAGCGCGCGCTGCCGTATCTCGTCGAGGGGAGGCGCCTCTGACTCACCTGTGAATTCCTCCGGCATATTCGCTCTCTGGCCACGCTCGCTCGGATGCGCCACTTTCTGCCAGCTTGTGCCACCCTTCACCCGTACCGGCGGTGGTGCAGTTGCGTGCTGCCCTTCTAGGATGGGCAACTTCACTCCGATCGGGGCGGAATCGGTTAGGGGACGGGCCGTTGGTGGAGAGAAAGCATGTCGATTTGTCGGTGCCGAGTGCGGCGCGGATGTACGACTGGCTGCTGGGTGGCAGCAATAATTTCGAAGTAGACCGGGTTGCCTGCCAGTTATTGCTGGAGGTGGCGCCCACGTCGCGTGAGATCGCTCTGAACAACCGGTGGTTCCTTCAGCGTGTGGTCCGGGTGCTGGCCGAGGAGCACGGGATCAAGCAGTTCATCGACTTCGGTTCCGGCCTCCCGACCCAGCGGAACGTGCATCAGATCGCGCAGGAGGCCCACCGCGAGTCACGGGTCGTCTATATCGACACCGATCCGGTCGTCCTGGCGCTGGGCCAGTCTCTGCTGGATGAGAACGACAACACCGCGCTACTGCCGGTCGACATGACGGACACCGACACTATCTTCGGTCACCCGGACTTCACGCGGCTCATCGACTTCACCCAGCCGGTGGCCGCCCTGTTCGTCTCCGTGCTGCACTGCCTGCCTGACAGTGCCGGTCCCAAGGCTCTGGTGGAGCGGGTGGCCGACAGGCTCGTCCCGGGCAGTTTCGTCGTTGTGTGTCAGCTGGTGAGCGACGACCCGAAGGTCCGCGACGAGGTCACCGAACTCATGCGGACCCAGACCGGGGGCAACTGGGGAAGGGTTCGCGAGAAGGCGGACGTGGAGGAGATCTTCGAGAAGCTCCTCGTAGAGGAGCCAGGTCTCGTCGATGTGACCGACTGGCGACCTGACTCCGAGATCCAGCAGCGCCAACGCAGCGTCGAGTGGACGGAGTTCGGCGGGCTGGGGAAGGTGCCGTCCGGGAGTAGGCCCGGGGGCGCCGGCTAGGAGTACCGCTTGACGGCTGCCTCCAGCATGCGCCGGCTGTCCGCCGGTGAAGCGCACGCCTCACCCTGGATGCGCAGGAGCAACTGAAGGTGCCGCTCGAACTCGTTGTCCTTGGTCGGCCACGGCTTCGTGCGTTCCTCGGCGCTCCGTGCGGGCTTGTTGTAGTAGTCGGCCTTGCCGTAGCCCTCGACGTAGACGAGGTCGGGCAGTCCGCCGCGGCCGAACTGGAGGTGGGCCATGCCGCCCGCCATCGATGCCTCGTTGCCCGCGATCATGCGGTCGAGGAGCACGAACCGGAGGGTGAGGTGAGGGAGGTCAGCTATCTCAAGCAAGTGGAGCATCTGCTCGAGCATCACCTCGTTGGGGCCGACCCGTCGGAGCAGGACGGACTCGTCCATCAGGAATACGCAGCGTGGCGGGTCGGCCTGGCCGAAAACCCGCTCTTGGCGCTCCCGGCGCAGAGCGACGCGCATTGCCATCTCCGGGCTGTCCCACTCGCTGATGTGCAAGCCGGTGCGGATGATGCAGTTCGCGTACTCCGGTGTCTGCAACAGGCCCGACACCAGGCGCACGTCATATGTGGTGAGCACGATGGCCATGGACTCAAGGCCGAGGAGCCGGCGCAGGTACTCGGCTGTGAAGTCACCGAACCTGCTCTGAAACCACTCCGGCTCCTCGGCGCGGGAGAGCAGCATCGTCAGCTCGTCCCGCGCCGGGCTGTCGAGCTTCAGTTGATTCATCACCGCTTCGACCGTCCGCCGCTCGGGCGTGGTTTCCGCATTCTCCAGGCGGCTGATTGTTGAGTTCGAAACGAGGATCGCTTTCGCCAGGGCTGTCTGCGTGAGGCCGGCCTTATCACGCAAATCCTTGACGGCAAGTCCAAGCATGATGTGGGCCGCTGTCTTTGTTGCGTCTGGCCCGGCAGTGCGCCGGGCCAGACGGATGATCGGAATCGGATCCGGGGACACGCCTTCTCCTTCAACGGGCAGTCGTATTCACATGATGACACGCCCGAGCTGAAGGTGGCGGCCGAACTTATGTACGCCGATGCCTAGTTGAGGGTGCAGAGGGCGTCGAACTCGCCCTTCTTGGCGCCATCGATGAACGCTTCCATCTCCGCGCTGGAGACGATCAGCGCTGCCCCGGCGGGATCGGTCGAGTTACGGATCGCGATGCGGCCCTGGGGGAGCTCGGCGAGCTCGATGCACATGCCGTTCGCTTCGGACATGCGGCTCTTGACCCATTGCCCCGGGATGAGGTCAGCGGCCATACCGTTCGTGAAGTTCTGCATCGAAGAGGCACCCTCTCTGTTCGATAATCCCATTTTTTCTACCTTCCTCCTCGCGGCCACGAGACTGCACAGGTGAAAGCCCCATGAAATCCCGTGATGCAATTTCATGGCCCGGCGTGGATGGAATGCTAGCGGCCCAAATTCGAACAAGGATGTCCCACGTACGGGTGGGTCGCTCAGCCCCGGAGGCCTCTCGTGGCCGCCAGGCAAGCGTGGTGCCACGGCGACTTCCATGCGGAAGCAATGGCCTGCGTACCCGTCCGCGACCGCGCCCTGGAAGGCCACCTGCTCGCAAGCGCGGCAAGACCATCGGGGGCGCGGGCCTTACCGAAGACCACATGCTCTCTGTGGCCTCCACCTGCGTGAGCAGGAGATGAGTCTGCGCGACATCGCCGCCCGGCTCGTCATCACCAAGGGCGCGAAGAAGGGTCAGGACCTGCCGCCCGCGACCGGCCATGCGGATACTCCGCGAGCACAACGAGCAGATGGCCGCGATGGAACCCGCGCCCTGACCTGCGGACCACTCCCTAGCGTTGCTCTTCCGGCGGGAGCTACCGGGACCCCTTGTGACGACAGCCCAGCGGCCACTCAGCGTAGGACTACGGAGAGTGGCCCCGGCGCGGGTTGCGCCCAGAGGGCGTGTAGCGCACTGAAATCATTCGTGCGTCGGGTGTGACTCAAGTCACCGCACAAATGATTTCAGCGCCCAGGTCAGAGACACGCCCACTGCAATCTTTTGTGCGTCCCGACATCAAGGTAGGTGACGTACTCACGGGCTGCGTCACCCAAAGCGGACGCTAGATGCAGATTCACTGAGACGTATCACCGCGACGTGCAGATTCGCTGAGACGAAGTTGATTTGGTGCAACTTAGATGAGATCCACGTCAGCTTCGTTGAGACAGGTCA